>JAIEPP010000130.1 GCA_019748335.1 Xanthobacteraceae bacterium | reverse complement strand
CAAGACCTTATCGGCAAGGTTGCGCTCATCACCGGCGCCGCGCGCAACATGGGCCGCGCTTTTTCGGTTGCACTCGCGAAGCGCGGCGCCGACATCGTCGTGCACTATCATGACGAAAGCGCCCGGACGGACGCCGAACAGACCGCGGCTGAGATCGAGCAAAGCGGTCGTCGAGCGCTGATCGTTGCCGGCGACATGACAGACCGAGCGAACATCGAGCATCTCTTCGAGGCTGCCATGCAGGCCTTTGGGCGGATCGACATCGTCATTAATACCGCTGGCATCGTCATCAAGAAGCCGTTCGCCGCCATCACCGAGGAAGATTTCGACCGTTCCTTCGGCATCAATGCCAAGGCCGCCTTCTTCATCATGCAGGAAGCCGCCAACCGGATCTCGGATAATGGCCGCATCATCAACTTGGGAACGACGCTGCTTGGAGCGACTACCGGCTATTACAGCGTCTATGCCGGCTCCAAGGCGCCGCTCGAGGATTTTACGCGCGCGCTCGCCAAGGAGATCGGCGGTCGCGGCGTAACGGTGAACACGGTGGCGCCCGGGCCGGTCGACACGAGCTTCTTCCATCCGGCGGAAACGCCTGAGTCGACCGAGTTCCTGAAGCACATGAGCGTGCAGAGCCGGCTCGGCCGCATCGAGGACATCGTGCCGATGATCACCTTCCTCGCCTCCCCGGAGGCTGGCTGGGTCACCGCGCAGACCCTGTTCGTCAACGGCGGCTTTCTCGCTCGCTGATGCTGAGATCTGCGCTGACGCAAGCGGCGCGGGTCACACTCACCACCGGAACGAAGCCATGATGAAGCCTATCAACCTTATCTGGTCCTCGGCTGCAAACGTCGAAAGGGCAACGCTCGCTGCGGTCGTTGCAACTGCAATCACGCTGCCATTCGGCCAGGCGGTCACGGGCGTGCAACTCGGAGCCATTGCAGCCGGGCTAGGCAACTCGCTGAGCGAGGTCGAATGGGTCGCAAACGGCTATAACCTGACGTTTTCCGCCTTCCTGCTTATCGCGGGTGCGTTGGGCGACCGCTACGGCCGCCGGCGCGTTTTCATCGCGGGTACGTTGACATTCCTCGCTGGCAGCCTTGCAAGCGCTTTCGCTCCGAACCTGACGGCATTGGTTCTATGCCGTTTGCTGGCGGGAACAGGAGCGGCCGTGCAGCTCGCCAGCGCCCCGGCGCTGCTTGCGGCGGTCTTTCCGGAGCCGGGTCCGTCCCGCGCCCGCGCCTTCGGGCTGCTGGGCACGGGATTTGGAATTGGCCTTGCTATCGGCCCTTTGGTTGGCGGCTGGCTCGTCGCCAGTCTCGGCTGGCGTGCGGCTTTCGCGATCGTCGTACCCTTCGCGTTGGCGGGACTGATTGCTGCCCTCGCGATCCCGGATTCGCGTGCCGAAACGGCGAAGCCATTCGATGTCGTAGGGAGCGTCGTCTTCGCTCTGACGTTGCTGGGTTTCATGCTGGCGCTGGCGCTCGGGCCGGAACGTGGCTGGACGGACGGCATGACGCTTGGCCTCGTCGCAGCAAGCATTTTCGGCCTCGTCGTCTGGACTTATATCGAGCGGTTCAGCAGCGCTCCGATGATCGACCTAACGATGTTTAGCGACCATGCCTTTCTCGGCGCGTCGGTCGCCTGGTGGGCCGCAGCATTCGGCTTTGTGTCGCTGCTCATTTACGTTCCGGTCTACCTCGACCATGTTCGACACGCCTCCGCCTTCGCCGCAGGGCTGGCGCTGCTGCCGATGACGCTGCCTTTGCTGGCCGTGCCGTCCTTGGCGCCTTGGCTCGTGGCGCGCTTCGGCCTTGTGCGCGTGGTGGGCTGCGGCGTGCTGCTGATCGCTGTCGGCGATGTGGTGCTTCCGCTTTCCTTGTTGGCCGGCCTGGGCCTGGTCGGTATCGGTGCCGGCGCCATCAACGGGCTGCTCGACAACATCGCCATGTCGACCATTCCATCCGACCGCGCGGGGATGGCCGCCGGCGGCTTCCAGACGATGCGCGTCGCCGGCGACGCCATGGCGATTGCCGTGGCGGGTTCGCTGCTGGCTGCCCTTTCAGGCAACGCATCGACGGCCGACGCGAACGCCTTCCAGAACCTCTTCGCGATACTCGCCGCAATCACCGCAGTCGGCGCCGTAATAGCGATTTGGCTGCTCCGCTCGTCAACCTCTGACGCTAATCAAGAAAGGACCCGGACATGAGCATAACCATCGACAGTATCAGCGAGCGTCTTCAATCCCTGCTGGACCGCGAGGCCATTGGCCAGGCGATCGTCAGCTACGGCCTCAGCTTCGACCGACGCGATTGGGCGCTGCAGCGCGCCTTGTTTCTCGACGAGATCGAGATGGATTTCTCAGCCTCGATTGGCGCCGGTCTGACGACCATGAAGGCGGATGACTGGGTGGCAGGCGTTCGGCCATTCTTCGAGGCGCTCCCCGCAACGCAGCATATTGCCTATCCGTTGAAGATGGAGATCACCGGAGACGAGGCCTACGTCGTCTCGCTTCTTCATGCGCAGCACTATCTGCCGAACAAGATGGGTGAGCCGGTTCAACGCATGGTCGGCTGGTATGAGAACTGGCTGGTGCGGTCAGTCGAGAGTTGGAAGTTCCGCAAGATGGTCCAGCATATCGACTGGAACGAGGGCAATTGGTGGATCTTCGAAAAAGCAGCGGGGACAGCCAAATGATGCGCTCGACGATGCTCGCAGCCTGTGTCTATGCGGCGCTTTCGATGTCGCCGGCCTGGCCGCAAACAGCACCGGTTTCACCGCCGCGCGAGCCGCCGCCCAACAAGACGGCGCTCATGTTCAGGCCCAACCATGTCTGTCTGCGCGTCAAGGATCTCGACGCGGAGATCAACTGGTGGAGCGACGTCTTCGGCGCGCAGCTCGTGCGCCGCTCCAAGGTGCCGACGATCGATCCCGGAGCAGAAATCGCCTTCATGGTGATCGCCGATAATTTCCACATCGAGCTGGTCGGCGGAGGAGCGCCGCAACAAGCCGCGCCGCCGCCAAAGGACATCACCGCGGATTATGGGATCGAAGGCTGGAAGCACATCGGCTTCGAGGTCGACGATATGGACCGCGCGGTTGCCTATCTGCGCAGCAAGGGGGTTGAGGTCGCCTACGAAACCGACCGACCCGATTACGGCGTCAGGATCGCGCTGTTCAAGGAACCGAACGGGTATTTCATCGAACTCTATGCACCAAGAGGCTGATCGAATGTGCGACATCTGTCTTGATCGCCGCCGCCTGTTGCTGGGCGCGGCCACCGTCGGCGCCGGGCTTGTGGCAAATACTCAGGCGGCCTCTTCTCAAGCGAAGGCAATCCCTCCGGAGCCTCAATGGGCGAGCGTCGTCGGCGAGGGTTGGCAGACATTCCGCTTCGGACCGGACGACGAGGTCGGTGCGCCCAACCTGATCACGCCGACGGTTACCCTGGCCGCTCTCCAACTGGTGAAGACGGGGCGGGTGCTTCGCCTTGGTCTCGATCTCAACGGCAAATCGCCCGGCACGCCGCCGCGGAAGTTCGAACACTATCTGGTGCAGAACATCGGCAGTCGCTTCAACAACAATGACGACTTCATTCATGCTTCGCTGAACACAGGGACGCAGATCGACGGACTCGGCCATATGGGCGTCGATGGCGTTTTTTATAACGGCCATCGGTGGCAGGACATCGCCGCTATGGAGGGGCTATCGAAGCTTGGCGCAGAGCATATCCCGCTCATGGTGACCCGCGGCGTGCTTCTCGACATGGTCAAGCTGAAGGGACGCCGCTTTCGCGGCGGGGAAGTCATCACCATTGCCGAGACGCAGGCAGCGCTCGCCCAAATCGGCGTCGAGGTACGCGCCGGCGACATTGTGCTCTTCCACACGGGCTGGCTCGATCTTTGGCGTGCAGGCGATGATGCCTTCTGGAAGTCGCAGCCGGGACCGGGCATCGAGGTCGCCAATTTTCTGTGCGCCGCCGGTGTCGCGGGGATCGGGGCGGATAATTCGCGGCTGGAGGCCGATCCGCATGAGCGACCCGATGTCTTCTTCCCAGTCCACCAGATCCTGCTCGCGAAACACGGCGCACATGTGCTCGAAAACTGGAACACGCAGGTTCTCGTCGATGCCGGTGCAACGGAATTTTGCCTGGTCGTCGCGCCGCTCCCGATCTCGGGCGCGTCGCAAACTTGGGTAAATCCTCTCGTTATCCTTTAAATGAAGGCCGGTGATAGGCGGATCCAGCATCATTTTTCAATCACGACCGACAGCTTCGCGGCGTTCCCTGATTGCCGTTTCGAATTGAGATGACTATTTCCACGGCTATGGCAAGCAACCAGAAACAGGCGTTGGACGTCGATCCGGCAGACCCATATTCACGCGAGGCGCAGATTTTTCCGCGTCTCGGCCAAGACATGGCCGAGCGGATTAGGAGCTATGGCACCGTCGAAGATCTGCCGGCTGGCACACTCGTATTCGAACGCGGCCAACGATCGGTCGATTTCTTCTTCGTGCTTCAGGGCAACATCGAGATTTTCGACCTCGACAAGGACGGCGCGCCGCAGGTCTTTACGGTGCACGGGGACCATCAGTTTACGGGCGAGCTCGATCTCTTCAACGACCGGATGATCCTGGTGTCAGGACGCACGGGCGTGGACAGCAAGGTCGTTCGCGTGCCGCGTTCCGACTTCCGGCGCCTGGTTACCGGCGAGCCCGACATCGGAGAGGTGCTTATGCGCGCCTTCATCCTGCGCCGAACCGGGTTCATCGTTCACGGTCAGGGTGGTGTCATCCTCATCGGGCCCGGTCACGGTGGAGACACTTTAAGGCTGCAGCGGTTCCTGACGCGCAACGGCTATCCGCATCGGCTGCTCGACACAGAGATCGATCCCGATGCCGGAGGCTTCCTTGCCGGGTTCAACGTCACGCCGGACCAGCTTCCCGTCGTGATCCTGCCTGGCGAAGAGGTGCTTAGAAATCCGCAGACGACGATCCTCGCCGATCGCCTCGGGCTGACGGAAACCATTGACGCCGAGGCAGTCTACGATGTCGCGATCGTTGGGGCGGGTCCGGCGGGCCTCGCCGCCGCAGTCTATGCGGCATCGGAAGGCCTGGAGACCCTCGTCATCGAAGGGGTCGCGCCGGGCGGCCAGGCGGGGACAAGCTCCAAGATTGAAAACTATCTGGGCTTTCCGACGGGCATTTCAGGGCAGGCGCTTGCGGGCCGCGCGCAGATCCAGGCGCAGAAGTTCGGCGCGCATCTTGCCATCTCGCGCAATGTCGCAAGCCTCAACTGCGACGAACGACCCTATCGGCTCGCGCTCGACGATGGGCAGGTCATCAAGGCATGCGCGGTCGTAATCGCGACCGGTGCGCGGTACCGTAAGCTCGATGTGCCCGGGCAGGAGAAATTCGAGGGACAAGGCATCCACTACGCCGCGACCGCAATGGAGCAAAAACTCTGCGGCGGTGAGGAAGTCATTGTGGTCGGCGGCGGCAACTCCGCAGGACAAGCTGCGGTGTTTCTCGCGCGCACGACGGCGCATGTCCATATTCTGGTGCGCGCCGAAGGGCTTGCCGCGACGATGTCCGATTATCTCGTTCAGCGCATTGAACAGAATCCAAAGATTACCTTGCATGCGCGGACCGAAATCACGGCGCTTCAAGGAGACGAGAGGCTGCGAAAAGTGACCTGGAAAAATAACGCTACGGGCGCCAGCGAAACACGGACGATCGGCAATATCTTCCTTATGATTGGGGCCGAGCCCAACACCGAGTGGCTGGGCGGTTGTCTAAAGCTTGACGCCAAGCGTTTCATCAAGACCGGGGCTGACGACGATGGAATGGCGCTGAATTCTCCCTATGCCACGGCGAGGCCCGGTATCTTCGCGATTGGCGATGTGCGCTCGGGGTCGGTCAAGCGCGTCGCATCAGGTGTTGGCGAAGGCTCTGTGGTTATTCAGGCCGTGCATCAGTTCCTCGCCCCAGGGGTTGCCTGAGGTTGGCCCGTTATCGACGGCAGCGCCAAAACTGCCGTCGAAAACATACGTTCCGCTCAATTTCTTCCGCGATCGAAAAGGCCGATTGCCAGAACCAGTCCTATCGTCGCCAAGATGATCCCGAAAGTTTGGGCACCGTTGGGCCATTCGCCGAGCACCGGGATGCCGAGAAGCACGGCGAGCATAGGCACCAGTGAGGGGAACAAGCCTGCCTTGCTTGGACCCAGATGCTTGACTGCGTTGTTGAAGGCGATGACGGCTATGACCGCAGCCAGGATACCTTGCATAAACGCTTGAATCGCTACGGCGCCGGGGGCGGCCACCAGCTTCGCAACATTCGCAGTTGCTGCATAGGCCGGCAGCATGACCAGCATCGAGATCACTGCGACGGCGGCCGTCGCACCAAGCGGATCGAGCTTCCAGCGTCGCAGGTTGATCGTGTAGCTTGCCCAGAGCAGCCCTGAAACGACGAAGACGAGGTCGAGCACGGAAAGCTGGCCGATTCCGGCGCCGTCACTGCGACTGCCAGCGACCAGAACCAGACCGGTGATGACGATCAACACGCCCAGGATGCGGACCATCGAAGGCCGCTCACCAAGAAGAACGGCAGCCAAGCCAATCGTACCGATTGTGACGACCGAGGGGCTGATTACCGGCCCATGGGCGAAGGGTGTGACAGACAGCCCATATGTATAGAGCAGACTGAAGAGCGGACCCGCGCCAATTGCCAGCACTGCGCCGCGACCCCACCCTATGCCACCAAGGTCATAAACTCCCCGACGGATCATGACGGGGAGCAGAACAAACCCTGCCACGATAAAGCGGATCGCGGTCAAGTCCCACGCGTTAAGGCCTGAATCGATTCCCACACGCGCAGCAACGGAGAAGGCTGCCCAGGTTCCGGCAGCAATGATGCCATAGGCAACGCCTTTGGTCATTGACGTCAGATTCTCTGTCGTAGGGCGTTGCGATACAGAATTGGGTCCAAGAGCCAATATCATGGCTGCCTCCAATGAGAGTGTTATCATGAGCGGTGCCCTGCCGATCCGGTTACAAGTGCAGCCGGATCGGATGATGGGGATCAGCCGCATTGCGATCACGACAGAACGTGAGGATCGGCCTCCCGCTGTCTCGGCGATTTACGAAATGCTCCACCCGCTATCGACGGCGAGGTTGGCGCCGTTGACGAACGAGGCCTTATCGGAGGCCAAGAACAGAACGGCCTCGGCTTGTTCGTTAGGTTTCGAAATGCGGCCCATAGGATGGAGGTTGGTGAAAAACTGGCGACCAGCCGAGTTATCTTCCGGCAAGCCGGCTGCGCGCTGGAACATCTCGGTTTCGACGCCACCCGGGCTCACCGCGTTGATGCGAATACCCTGCTTGGCGTATTCGATCGCTGCCGCCCGTGTGAGGCCGAGGACGGCGTGCTTGGCGCCGGTGTAGAGCGCCATGCCAGGCATGCCGATCTGGCTGAAGATGGAGGCAGTGTTGACGATCGCCCCGCCGCCCGTCTTCAACATTGCGGCGATCTCATGCTTCATTGCGAACAGGACGCCGCCGACATTGATATCGAACTGCTCGCGATAGTCGTCCCAGGTCTGCTCGCCCGTGGGAGCGCCCATCCGACCCTCGATGCCGGCATTGTTGAATGCTACATCGAGACGACCGTAGGTGGCGACGGATGTGTCGACGAGGGCCTTGATCTCGGCTTCGCGGGTAACGTCGGTGCGCACGAAAATCGCCTCGCCGCCTTGGCTGTTGATCTCGGCAACAAGCGCCTTCCCTTCGGTCTCTCGCCTCCCTGACGCAACGACCTTCGCGCCTTCGCGGGCAAACGCCAGCGCAGCAGCCCTGCCGATGCCGGACGTGGCGCCAGTGATGAGAACGACCTTGTTTTGAAAGCTGTTCATTGAACACTCCTGCTGTTGTGCCTCGATCGAATTGACCGGCTTGCCGCAGAAATGCCCTCTATTGGCTTGTGCCTGTAGACATAGAATGTAGATTACGGTCATTCATTTGATGGATGACCATCGCCGTGACGAAGACGCTCGATCGCATCGACCTCATGCGCCTTTACGTGCGGATCGCTGAAACCGGCTCGCTGTCGGCAGCGGGGCGTTCTCTGAACCTGTCGCAACCGTCCGTCAGTCGCCAGCTGCGCGAGCTGGAGAGCGAGCTGGGCGCCGAACTCATCATTCGCACGACGCACGAACTGAGCCTGACGGAGACCGGGCGCACGTTTCTCGAGGATGCGCGGCGCTTGATCGGCGGCTGGGAGACGGTTGCAGAGCGAATAAGGCTCGGTAGCGGCGGGCTCGAAGGCGGCTTGCGGATCGCCGCACCGATAGGCCTCGGCCAGACCATACTTGCCGACCTCGCCGGCTCGTTCGTGCGCTTGCATCCGAAGGTGCATATCGATTGGCTGGTCGTCGATTTGCCCGGGGATCTCGTGGCTCGAGGCGTCGACGTTTGGATCAGGGTCGGTCCGATAGAGGACCAGTCGCTGATCGTGCGCGGTCTCTGGCATATCGAGCGCGCGATTGTCGTCTCGACGCGCCTTGGATGGACGGCGCGTCGGCCGAGTGATCTCTCTTCGCTGCCCGCTGTGACTCTCGGTCCCTATGTGGGGCAGAAAATCGCTCTCTCGGGGCCGAGGGGAACCGCATACTCTCTGGAGCCGATCGTTGCGATCTCCTCCGACAATATCTTCGCTATCGAGCGCTTGACCCTCGCAGGTCACGGATATTCGATCTTGCCGCTTTGGCTTACCCAGAATGCCATCGATACGGGACGATTGTCCCATCTGTGCCCAGACTGGCATCCACCGCCACTGACATTGTCGGTTGCTTATCCGCAAAGCCGCTACCGGCCAGCACGAGTGACGGCATTCGTCGAGCATTTGCGGTCAGAAATTCCCAAAACTGGTGCCGGGATCAAAGCGTCGTAAATTTCTTTCTCAAAGCGCTCTGGCAGTCTCAGTTACCGTTGATGGTTCTGACATAATTTGGATAGCAAAGGTTGAGAAGATCAGCTTTGCACCCAGTCTCCATTTCGCCTGCGGCATATAGCGGTTCTGTCCTAGTCCGACATCAAGCGGACAGCGAGATGAAAAGTCTTGAATAGATTACGCTGACGCGGTTCGCTTACTTCGATGTCGGCTTGCGGCCCAGTTTCATCGGAATCCAGCAAGTCCGCTTTCGGTCCCGTGGATGACAGCGTCGCTCCCCATTCCCGTCATTGAAGCATGTGTCATCGCAGTCCAAAGCCGAAATGTGTTTAAAATTGGCGGCCCTTTGAGAGGCGGTCATCAAACGATGTATCCGCGTTCAATTTCCATCTATGCCGTTGGCCATCCGCAAGACGTTTATTGGTATCGACCAGTCATATCTTACTACGTCGAGTGAAAGAAAGGCGGCTTTCGGAAAAATCATTTGGGCAATCGAACTTGGCAATTGGGGGCGCAGAGCGGTCTTTCATTTAAAAACGCGTTGCTATCCTTCAACTGATGCCGGGAGGACAACGTTTCCAAATCTCCGGCGCATTTGGCCCTATCAGCACCCTCACCTGCGTTTCGCCCTGCAGCACCATCTCGACGGCGGCGCCGGCATCATTTTCTGCGTCCGGCATCGTGAACGAGAAGGTGTGCCGTGTGTAGTTTCCCTGCAACTTGACGCCTTTCGGTGTCGTGGCTGACGGCCCGGCAATCGAGATACGACGACCATGATCCGAGCACCAATCGCCGTCAATGGCATCGGCATGAGCTGGATCAGGCATGAATGATAGTGCGGTGAAGGCTGCAAGAACAATGATGGCTCGATTGCTGCGGAATCTCGGCATGGCGTTCCTCCTGAGGGCCCACAAAGCTTTTACCATGACGCGATCCGCGTCGCAGCGGCCGGCATGTCATTTCTTCACGGCGATCAGCGACAAAAACTCGCTTCTGAGGCTTGGGTTTTCGAGGAAGGAGCCACGCATCACGCTGTTTATCATCTTAGTGTCGCTCTCCTTGACGCCGCGCCAATGCATGCAGAAATGATCCGCCTCCATCACGACCGCGAGGCCGTCTGGCGCCACCTTCTTCATCAGAATATCTGCCATCTGCTTGATGGCTTCTTCCTGGATTTGCGGACGGCTCATCACCCAGTCTGCAAGGCGCGCATATTTCGATAGACCGATCAGGTTGGTGTGCTCGTTGGGGAGTACGCCAATCCAGAGGCGTCCGAGGATCGGGCACAGATGATGGCTGCACGCGCTGCGGATGCTGATGGGCCCGACGATCATCAACTCGTTGAGGCGCTCGGCATTGGGAAATTCCGTGATCGCCGGGCCCGACGCATATCGGCCTCGAAAAACCTCGGTGACATACATTTTCGCAACGCGTCGAGCCGTATCCATGCTGTTGTGATCGTTCTCAAGATCGATGACGAGGCTTTCAAGCACCCCTTGCATCTTTGCCGCCACCTCGTCGATGAGACAGTCGAGTTCGCCGCTCTCGATAAATTCGGAGATGTTGTCATTGGCGTGAAAACGACGTCGAGCCGCTTGAAGTCTGGCCCGGATGCGCGAGGAAACTGGCTCGGTCACTACATCACTCCTGGATGGGCAACGTTGATAAACGTTGCGCCGATACAATGCTTTGTACAGCGCCTCTTATTGCGAGCGGTGCACACAGTTGGGTTTACCACATCCAAAGCCCATCTTTCAGCGCTGAGCCAATCTAAAGGGCTTCAGGTTGCGATCTGGGATTGGACGAAGGTGCAAAAAACCTCGTCATATCCGCGTCGAAGCTTCAATAGGGTCTCGACCTCGGCAGCGTGCGGCTTCAAAACGTCCATCTGTCCGCGCATCAGCCTGGTGGCCAAACCGGCGTTGATGAGGCCAGATTGCTGCGCCTCATAAATCTCGTGTAGCGCGTTCAAAATATAAAAGAGCAGATTTCGATGGATATCGCGGTCTTCTCCGGAAATGGCTAAGGGCGCGTCGAGCACTCGCTGCAGATGCGGCGAGGCGATGAACGCGAGGTTCAGTTTTTGCCATTGATCACTATTGCGACGAAGGATCTCCAGTTCGCCGCTTCGCACCGAATGTCGGTAGATGGTCACGGTCAGAAGACTTATGACCACAAAATTCAGAAAACCGATGACCGCGCTGAATGCGATGCTGATAGCCGATATCCATGCGGTGGGGTCCATTGTGTCAACCTGTCCTCGCTCTGAAAATGAGAGGCAATATTGACTTGCCTATGATTTGCAATCCAGCGCCTAATTGCAGGTGCCATCCGAAGACGACACCGGGTTTCGATGTCGCTTGGAGAGGCGATCGCTCGGAGGGCCGGGCTGATCAAGAGCGTCTTCTCTAACGTGTTTTCCAAAGGATGCGATTGCATCGCTCGACGGCGTTGTGAGAGCTCTGGCATTGCTGATTCAAACGCGCTGTTCTTCCGTCACCGGCCATTTTGCCAGTTCTCGGCGCTGGCGCTCGGCGAGGATCGCGCCCGCCCGACCGAAGTAGCCGTCGGCCGGGGTAAGATTGTCGAGGCTCTCGTGGTAGCGGGTGTGGTTGTAATGCTCGACGAAGTCGCTGATCTGCCGTTCAAGATCGCCGGGCAGGTAATAGTTTTTGAGCAGGATGCGGTTCTTCAGGGTTTGGTGCCAGCGCTCGATGGACCAGCCATAATACATCGAGGCAGCAATCCCCTCACGCCGGCAAAGCTCAGAGATGCTCTCCTCGCCCCGCAGACCTTCCAGCACGATGCGGATCTTCTCTTCAGCTTAATACTGTCGACGTGTCCGACGCCGGATGTCCTTCAGCAATTGTTCTGCCGGTGCTTTGTCCGGCCCGGACTTCTGTCTCATCTTCGCTCCTTGCGGCTACGATGAACCAGAAATCCTCCTTTCGTGAAGACCTCAATCTGTCTCATGGATGCTGACGGGAAACAGTCACTCATAACTAGGGGCCGTGTGCACCCAAAACCTGCCAGGCCGGGTTCGGCCCCGAGACCGTCAGGAACGCGCCCCAATTGCGAAATTCGTGCAAGCCACTGTCGTTCCAGCAAGCGATGATTCGAAGCGGGAGAGACCATGCACTTGCCCTTAGACACGGTTTACAGCACCGCCGTTCGCCAGCCAGGCGCGGGGTGACACGCCGATGACGCGCGTGAATGTCCGGCTCAAGGCTGCCGGGCTGTCATACCCGACCATTGAAGCGATTTTCTTGATGGGCAGGTCGTCCCTCAATAGGGTTTGCGCAACGGTCATCCGCCAACGCGTCAGATAATCGATTGGTGTCACGCCAACCGCGTCGCGAAAGGTTCGGGCGAAATTCGTCCGGGACATGCCGGCAAGATCGGCCAGATCATCAAGCGTCCAGCCATGACTGGGTTCGGCATGCATCGCCGAGATAGCCCGCGCCAGCGCAGGGTTCGTAAGCGCGGCCAGCATCCCGGTCGAGACGTGCGAGGACCCCACGATATGACGGATCACCTGCACCAGCAGATACTCGAACAGCCGATCGAGCGCGACCTGACGGCCGTCGCGCTCTGCAAATCCCTCGTCGAGCAGCAGATCGATGGTTGGCCCCAGCGTCGTCATCTTGTCCAGCGGGAGGGCGAGGATGTCGGGCAAGGCCAACGCGATCGGGTTTCCCGCATTGCCGCCCATGTCGATCGTCGCGCAGACGAGGTCAGCGCCTGCAGCATCCGGCGTGAACCCGTGCGAGGCACGGCGCGGCATCAGGATAATGGTCGGCTGGTCGAGATCGAGATCGTCATGGCCGTCCCGCGAGACGCGGAGCCGGCCCTGTCTCAAGACGTGCAGATAGCCCCGGCCAGCGTCGTTGTCGAACCCGGTCGCATCGCAGAGCCTGCCGGCGAAGAACGCCTGAGCCCGCGGCGCGAAGCGATCGAACAAAGCCTGAAAATGATCCATTTATACGATCTGCAACGTTTTGCGCACCAATTGCAACTGCGGGGTCTTTAATAAGGTGATGTGCACCAACGCACGCAACGCTGAAAGGCACATCGACATGCCCCGCATCAACCCTGTCACAACCACCGATTCCGCTACTCAGGCGACGCTCGACGCCGTCAAGGCCAAGATCGGTATGGTCCCCAATCTCTATGCAACCTTCGCCCAGTCGCCCGCCGTGCTGAACGGCTTTCTCGCCCTCTCCGACCATCTCTCGAAGGGCGCCTTGACCCCTCGCCAGCGTGAGATCGTTGCGCTTGCAA
Organism: Xanthobacteraceae bacterium; assembly: GCA_019748335.1. GTDB lineage: Bacteria > Pseudomonadota > Alphaproteobacteria > Rhizobiales > Xanthobacteraceae > Bradyrhizobium. Next base: position 4,072 of record JAIEPP010000130.1, on the reverse strand, counting down.
CGGCGCAGGTGAATGGCTGCCATTACTGCCTGTCCGCGCATACGCTGCTCGGCAAGGGTGCAGGTCTGTCACCCGAAGGCATTCAGGCCGCGCGTCGCGGCACGGCTGCCGATCCGGTCGATAATGCGGTTGCAGTCTTTGCCAGCCGTGTGGTCGAAGCACGGGGCTCGGTTGCCGATGCCGACATCGCAGCCGCCCGTTCTGCCGGGCTCGATGATGCCCGCATCATCGAGGTCATCGGCCAGGTCGCGCTCAACATCCTCACCAACTTCACCAATAATGTTGCTCAGACAACGATCGACTTCCCGGTCGTCGACGTCGCGCTCGCTGCCTGATCGAAAGCTCCCGCGGGCGTCGATCGACGGCGCCCGCAGGCGCCTCAACCAAAAACAGTAACGCCTCACTCTCACGCTTCCAATCGATGGAGACTGTCATGAATATCCGTTTTGTCACCAGAGCCGTCCACGCCTATATCGATTACCCTGTCGCCCTCAGCCTCACCGTGCTGCCCTTCGTGCTCGGTCTCGGCAGTTCCAATCCGCTTGCCCTATGGCTCTCGGTCGCGACCGGGGTCGCCGCGTTCATTCTCACGTTGCTCACCGACCATGAGACGGGCGTCATCCGCGTGCTTCCCTATTGGTTTCACGTCGCGGTCGACCGGCTCGTCGGCGTCACTTTCGTGATCGCCCCGTTTGCTCTCGGATTTACCGGCCTTGATGCAGCCTATTACTGGGTCAACGGCGGGACCGTGCTGATCGTGACCTTCCTGCTGAACGCATCCGAGCAACAGATGGAACGGCCCGTCGCAGCATGAGCCATCGAAGCCTCGCCAAATGCAGCGGCGCATCACGCCGCTGCATTTTTTTGCGATCGTCTGATGGTAAAATACGGCCCAAGTGCCGTTGCTGAAGGCCGCCCCGGGTAGGCGAAGCTGCAGGGATAAGGGGTCACCGCGACGATGATCGTCATAGCGCCCGCAACACTATCTGCGGCAATCGAGCGTTCCCCTCAAATATCAAACTGTAGGGAAGCCCTAAGCGATCGCCGCGGCCCAATCGATCGATGGCATGAGAGCGGCTACTTTGCTGCGGTTTTCCAGTCAGCCCATTGCCTGAACAAAGGGCTGATACGCAGGACAACCAAGATCAGAGCAAACATGACGACATAGGCCGCAACCGCATGAGGACTGCCACTCGGCAACCCGTAAATGAGCAGAACGTCATTACCGCCGGGGATGAGATTGGCGCCAGCCGCCATCAAGCCACCACCTGTTGCCTCTCGAATAACAAGTCGTGGGTCAGGCTTCACGAGGTGAAAATGGCCTTTGAACACCGCGGTCATCATTGCGCCGGCTAGAAGCGCGACGATGCAGGCGATGACCGCAAAGTTAACGGACATGCCAGAGCGGACCTCTTCTATCAGGCTGAGCCAGGTCCAGTCGCCTTGCAGATTGTTAATCAGGGCGCCGGTGACGCCAAGCGTTGCGTAGGCAGATAGGCGTGACAACTGCAGACGCTTGTAAGTGAACACCACGATCACAAGGGTAAAAGCCAAAACAATCAGCAGCCAGTACAGCCCGTTGAGATGGGGAAGTTCGGCCGCTTGGTGTGATGGTCGCACTGGCGCGAGAACGAGGCCGACAAGGCCGCCACCCACCAGCGTTGCCAAATAGCTGACATCGCCGCGCGCCAGCCTCCCCATCGTACCGAGGGCGCATGCGCCGTTGACCAGCGCGCCGAACGCAAAAACTGCCGCTCCTGCCAGAGTCAGAAACGTCGGATAGAACCATGGCGCGGCGCGCCTCTGGAGATCGAATTCCGTATCGAAATAAAAGACAAGCGACGCGCAGGCTACGGCAACCAGCACGCTGATGGCAATCGCGGGCTTGCCTATCGCGAGATCTCCCGCCGCACGGACGACGCAGATGGTGCCCGTGTCGATCGCGCTGCCGGCGAACAGACAAAGAAAAACGGACACCAGGAGATAATCCAACTGAAAGTCTCTCCTTAAAAAAGGGAAGCAGAGGCATCGCAGTTTTGCTCGGAGCAGGCAGCCCTATCACTCATGCCACCGCTGCTTCGACCTCACGTGACTTCGCCCGTTGGCAGCCGTCGACAGCGAAAAGCCGCCAGGGCAAATGCCTTGGCGGCCGCTTCTTCAGCTTGCGAGCGTCGTCTGCGTTAGCGCTGGTAATAGCTTTCGGCGATGATCTTGTCGCCGCGCCATTTGCGGACGAGCACCTCGTTCCAGACGATCGGTTCGTTGTTTCCGCCCCTCATCTTGAACGTCCACTCGCTCATCGAAACATCATCGCCCACAGCCTGACCATGCAGGGTCGCGCCGTCAAAGCCCTTGAGGCTGGCGAAGAAGCCTTCGAGATGGGCGCGCTGGTCTTTCTTGGACGAGCGCTTCGAGCCGTCCGGCTCGGTGAAGACGCAGTCATCGGCATAGAACTGATCGATGGAATCGAGGATCTTTCCCTGCTTGGTGAGTGCGTTCGATGCGGTCTCGTTGGCTGCGATGTGATTGTCCATAGGTCGTCTCCATGGTGTCGATACCCCCAATTAGGAGCGGTGCTGCGGATGGCAAAGAGCAGGTCTGGCGCGGCTGTCAGTCGCGCACGACGATCACGCCCTTCATTTGCGGATGGTATTTGCAGTGATAAGCGAAGGATCCGGCGGTCTTGAACACGATGCTGTCGGAGGCTCCATTCTTGAGCTCCGAACTCGACCAGCCCTCATCGTCCGCGGTTGCGGTATGCGGCGCAAAGTCCTTATTGGTCCATTGCACGCTGTCGCCGGCCTTTATCTCCACGCGCACTGGCCCGAACGCGAAGCTCTGGATTGCGACCGCGTGATTGGCCGGGGATGGCGTCTGGGCCTGAAGCCACGGCGCAAATGATGCCCCGACCGCAACAGCCATCACCAATATCGAAAGGCTTTTCTGAAACATGGGCCTCTCCAGAATTGCGTTGGCCTTACTTCAGCGCCGAGACCATGTGGCCGGCATGATCTTCATGCACCTTGAAGGTCACCAGCGCCTGTTCCAGGAAGGCCTTGACCTCTGGGTTCTTGACGTTCGGGATCCAGGTCTGGCCGACGATCTTGTTGACCGTCTGGTGATAGGCGAGCTCGTTCGCGGCATAGGCCTTGTCGAAAGCCTCGCCGGTCAGCCCATTCAGCTCCGCATTCTTCTTGGTGGCGCCTGCCTGGAGAGCTTTGCTGAAATCGTTCTCCTGTGGCTTCACCTTCAGCTTCGCGAGCAGCGCACCGGCGCCCTCGTTGACGGCGGTATGGTCGCGGATCATCAATTCGGCGAAAGCCTTTACTTCCGGGTTCTTCGTCTTCGCCAGGGCAATCTTGGCGTATTCGATGTCGATGAGATCCGCCGTATAAGCCGAATGCGCGACTTCTAGATCGTTAAGGCCGGCCTGGGCGCGGGCAAAGCCGCTCGCGGAGAGCAGAAGCGTAGTGGCGAGTGCAATCGTCTTGAACGTGTTCATTAGGGTATCCTCGTCGGGTTGATTGAGTTCGGGTCGAATGCTTCGACTGACCGGGTGTGGGGTGCCTGGAACCTAGGGTTGGCCAACTGGCGTATGCCGCACGATCTGCCGTTGAGGCAAACGCCGCCCCAGTGGAACGTCGGCCTGAGCCAGATCAGCGGCATATCGGTACCGGAGTTCGATCCCGGCAAACCCACATTATAAAGTTATCGCCCTGGCACGCGATGACGCCGCGTCCGGCATATGATACCCTTCGTCCGGCAATGCCCCCCGGCAATAAAAGAACAGTGTCAGGGCCTTGTTCGACGCCATTGACCCGGTGCCGTGCCGAAGCTTCGTTTGAATGCACGGGTGAAAGCAGCCTGCGAGCGATAGCCCACGGCCTCGGCAATTTCGACAAGCGGATCCTGGCTCGCAATCATGCGCTGCCTCGCATCACGCATTCGCCATTCCGTCAAATAATGAAGCGGCCCCATTCCAACGAGCTCAGTGAACCGTTGTGCGAAGACGGTGCGCGAGAGGCCCGCCTCCCTCGCCATTGTCTCCACGGTCCAGCCGCGCGCGGGCGCG
>JAIEPP010000444.1 GCA_019748335.1 Xanthobacteraceae bacterium | reverse complement strand
GTGCGGCGCTATGGATTGCTTCGCGGAGCCTGTCATCGGGCGCGCATTCGCGCGACCCGTTGGCTCGCAATGACGAAACTTACAGCTGCCCCAGCAGCGTATCGCCGCCGGAGACCTCGACCTTGCCGGGTGCCGGTTCCTTGTTGAGCTTCTTGACCACGCCGTCTTCCACCAGCATCGAGTAGCGGTGGGAGCGGATGCCGAGGCCGTTGCCGGAAGCGTCGAGCTCCATGCCGATCGCCTTGGTGAAATCGGCGTTGCCGTCGGCCAGGAAGGTGGCTTCGTCGCGCTGATCGGTGTCGCGCTTCCAGGCGTTCATGACGAAGGCGTCATTGACGGAGACGATCGCGATCGTGTTCACGCCCTTGTCCTTGATGGCGTAGGCGTTGAGGAAGATGCTGGGCAGATGCATCTTGTGGCAGGTGCCGGTATAGGCGCCGGGCACCGCGAATAGCGCCACCTTCTTGCCTTTGAAAATATCGTCGGTGGTTTTGACCTGCGGACCTTCCGCCGTCATCACGCGAAACTTGGCTTCCGGCAGCTTGTCGCCAACACTGATGGTCATCGTCAATTCTCCTTGAATGTGCGGGTGTTTCTTAGACCGGGCAGGCGTCTGGCACAATATTGAGCGGGGCGGAAACGGCAACGGTCGTGCCCGTTCACGCTTCTGTCATCCGGGGGAAAAACCTCCTTCGTCCAGGAAGGCTTGCTCGTCGGGGGTGGTCGCACGGCCGAGGATGCCGTTGCGATGCGGGAAGCGCCCGAAGCGGCGGATGATCTCGGCATGGTGCTCCGCCCACTTCGCGTTGTCAGCCAGGCCCGCTTGCCGCAACAGCTCGGCGCAGCGGATCTGGTCGGCCAGTTCCTCCGAATGCATGAAGGGCAGATAGAGGAATTCACGCAAGCTCGGATCGATCCGCGTGTCGACGCCGCGGTCGATGGCGCGCCGCGCCACATCGCGCGCCAGCGTGTCGCTGGCATAGGTCTCCGCGCTGCCGCGGAACATGTTGCGGGGAAACTGGTCGAGCACGATGACGAGCGCCAGCGCGCTGTCATCGGTCGCTTCCCAGGACGCCAATTCACCAGCCATGGCAAGTTGCCACAGGCCGAGGTACCGCCCGCGCACGCGGGCATCGAAATCGTCGTCGCGCGTGTACCAGCGGTCAGGGCCGGCGTCGCGCCAGAAAGCCAGAATACCGGCCGGCGCGGCGTCAGTCTCGATCATGTCGAGAAGTCCGCATGTTACTCAGGCCGCGGCCTTCTTCTCGTCGCGCAGTTCGCGGCGCAGGATCTTGCCGACATTGGTCTTGGGCAGGTCGGTCCTGAACTCGATCTGCTTGGGCACCTTGTAGCCGGTGAGCTGGGTGCCGCAGAACTTGATGATCTCCTCCGGCGTGACGTTCGGGTCCTTCTTGACGATGAAGGCCTTGACCGCCTCGCCCGACTTCGCGTCCTGGACGCCGATCACGGCGCATTCCAGCACGCCCGGATGGCTGGCGATCACTTCCTCGATCTCGTTGGGATAGACGTTGAAGCCGGAGACCAGGATCATGTCCTTCTTGCGGTCGACGATCTTGGTATAGCCGTTGGCGTCCATGACGCCGATGTCGCCGGTGCGGAAGAAGCCGTCCGCCGTCATCACGTTGGCGGTCTCTTCCGGCCGTTGCCAGTAGCCGGCCATCACCTGCGGGCCCTTGGCGCAGATCTCGCCGGCTTCGCCGAGCGGCACTTCCTTGCCGTCGTCGTCGCGGATCGAGAGATAGGTCGAGGGCACGGGGAGACCGATCGTACCCGAGAACGCCTCGATGTCGGCGCGGTTGCAGGTCAGCGTCGGCGAGGTCTCGGACAACCCATAGCCTTCCGACAGCGCGCAGCCGGTGACCGCAAGCCATTTCTCGGCAACCGGTTTTTGCGTCGCCATGCCGCCGCCGTTGGATATTTTCAGCTTGGAGAAATCGAGCTTGTCGAATCCTGGCGTGTTCAACAGGCCGTTGTAGAGCGTGTTGACGGCGGGGAAAAAGCTGACCTGGTACTTCGCCAGCTCCTTGACGAACCCGGCCATGTCGCGCGGGTTGGGGATCAACAGGTTGGTGCCGCCGGCGCGGACTCCCAGCAGATAGCACGCGGTCAGCGCGAAGATGTGATAGAGCGGCAGCGCGCAGACGATGATCATGTTGTCGATAATCGGCGGCTTCTTGAGCGCCGGCTGCAGCCAGGCGTCGTTCTGCAGCACGTTGGCCAGAATATTTTTGTGCAACAGCGTCGCGCCCTTGGAAACGCCGGTGGTGCCGCCGGTATATTGCAGGAAGGCGACGTCGTCGCGCGTCAGGCTGGGTTTGCTGAGTTTCATGCCGCGGCCGGCCGCGAGCGCGTCGTTGAAGCTGACGGCGCCGGGAATCGAATACGCCGGCACCATCTTCTTCAACTTGCGGACCACCAGATTGACGATCACGCCCTTGAAGCCGAGCAGGTCGCCCATGCTGCCGACGATCACGTGCTTGACCGCGGTTCTGGCAATGACCTGCTGCACCGTGGTGGCGAAATTCTCCAGCACCACGATCGCCTCGGCGCCGGAATCCTTGAGCTGATGCTCGAGCTCGCGCGGGGTATAGAGCGGGTTGACGTTCACCACCGCATAGCCGGCGCGCAGGACGGCCGCGGTCGCTACCGGATATTGCAGCACGTTCGGCATCATCAGCGCGACGCGCGCGCCCTTTTGCATGCCCTTGCTCTGCAGATAGGCGCCAAGTGCTGCCGACATTTCGTCGAGGTCGCGGTAGCTGATTGACTTGTCCATGCAGATGAACGCCTTGCGGTCACTGAACTTCGCAAAGCTTTCTTCCAGGAGTTCGACCAGCGATGCGTACTGGGTGACGTCGATATCGGCGGGCACGCCGGCCGGATATTGCTTGAGCCAGATCCGCTCCATGGTATTTCCCCTCTGGTTTAGAGCCGGGCCGGGTCTGACTGGATCAGAACCGGGGCTCCTGTTCTTTGTTTTGAAGCGTCTTCTTGACGCGAAAAACGCACTGGATTTCCCTGTTTGTTTGGGCCGGGATGCCTTGTTTTCGGCAGTATTGAGAATGCCGCCGCCGATGGCAAGCGGCTGCGCGCTATCGACGCATTAGCCGATCCGGATCAACCCGGTTGAACCGCGCGAAACGGCCCAAAATGCCGATATCGCGGCCGTTAACCAGCCGGCTTGGTTTCGCCCTTGGGTTTAGCGGCCGCCTTGGGCTTGGCGGGCTTGTCAGCGGTGGCGGCGGGCTTCTTGTCGGCCGAGGCGGCCGGCTTGGCAGCGGGCTTCTCGGCGGGCTTGGCCGCGGCGTCCGGCTTGGCGCTGGCATGCCGGACCGCAGCCGGTTTGGCGGCTGCCTTGGGGGCCGCCGCTGCGTCGGGCTTGTGCGCCGCGACACGCGTTTTCTTGCCGCGCTTGGCCGGCGTCTGCTTTTCGGAATCGACCGCAACGGCAGCGATCAAAGCCGGGCCGGTCTTCTTGGGGCCGGTATAGACCACCATGGGCTCCGAAGCCGCGGGGCCTCCCGCCAGCATTTCTGACGCTTTCGGCATCGCCGGCTGCAGGCCCGAAGTGAAGAACATCGCCGGGCTTTCGCCGCTGGCGGCACTGCCCGCGCTGGCGAGCGATTCTTCATCCTCGTCGCTGGCGGGGCGCTTGCGTTTTCCGCCGCACATCTCGTCGCGCAAATTCGGCGGCGAGGCGTCGATCGGGACCAGGTTGTCGACGGTGCCGAGCGAGGGGCGCAGCCAGCCGAGCCCGTTTGAGGCAAAGCCACGTTCGAGCAACTGGGCGGCGCGCACCGCGCGCTGGTGACCGGAAGTCGAGCCGAGCACGACCGCGATCAGCCGCTTGCCGTTGCGCGTCGCCGAACCCACCAGATTATAACCGGACGCGCAGATGAAGCCGGTCTTGAAGCCGTCGGCGCCCGGATAGCGCCCGATCAGATGGTTGAAATTGTTAGTGACTCTGCGCCCGAACCGGATCGAGGGGATGTGATAGAAATATTCGTATTCCGGCAGGTCGCGAATGATGGCGCGGGCGAGGATCGCAAGATCGCGCGCCGATGTGATCTGGCCGTCCGCGGGCAGGCCGTTCGGATTGACGTAGCTGGTCTGCGTCATGCCAAGCCGCTGTGCGTTCTGGTTCATCAGCGCCGAAAAGCCGTCGATCGAACCGCCGACGCTTTCGGCGAGTACCACCGCCATGTCGTTGGCGGACTTCACCATCATCATCGCCAGCGCGTTTTCGAGGGTGACCTGCGTGCCCGGACGGAACCCCATTTTCGAGGGCGACTGCGAGGCTGCGACCGGCGACACCGTCACGAGCTGTTCGAGCGTCATGCGGCCTTCCTTGACCGCCTTCAGCGTCACATAGGCGGTCATCATCTTGGTGACGGATGCCGGGTACCACGGCATCGTCGCGTTGTCGGCCTGCAGCACCTTGCCGGTGTCGGCCTCGACGACCAGCAGCGCTTCGGCTGAAGCCGCGCGCGGCGCGATCACAGCAACCGCTGCCGCGACGAGAATCCATTTCAAGGATGGGCTGCAAAGCAGCGGTCGACGAAGATGCACTTTTGCGTTCCGGTCCTTTGAGACCCGCCTTCGAAAAGGAGGTCCTTTATTCAACGTTCGGGTTTCAAGCGTTTCCGGTGCCGTCGCTTTGCGGCAGCGCAAACCTATACCGGCTTGCCGGTCCAGAACAGAGCTTCGGCGATTAAATCGTGGACGAAATGGGCTGAAATTCGGCGATTCACGGCGGTATTGCAGGCCTGTTTTTCAGCTATAAGGCTGCCTAGCAGCTATTTCGCCTCGATGCTGGCCCGCGCATTCTCGTGCACCATGAACTGGGCCCTGGCGAGTTCCGCAAAGCGGCCGCCTTTCGCCACCAGTTCATCGAACGTTCCGCTTTCGATCACCCGGCCGTTGTCGAACATCAGGATCCGCGTGGCGTTTCGGATGGTCGAAAGCCGGTGCGCGATCACGAAGGTGGTGCGGCCCCGCATCACTTCGTCGAGAGCGGCGTTGACCTTGGCCTCGGTGACGGCGTCGAGCGCGCTGGTCGCCTCGTCGAGGATCAGGATCGGTGGGTCCTTCAGAATGGCGCGCGCGATCGACAGCCGCTGCCGCTCGCCGCCGGACAGCATGCGGCCGCGCTCGCCGGCATGGGTCTCGAATTTCTTCTCGCCGCGTTCGATGAAGTCGAGCGCCTGGGCGCGCGCCGCCGCGGTGCGCATTTCTTCCTCGGTGGCGTCTGGCTTGCCGACGCGAAGGTTGTCGGCGATCGAGCGGTTGAACAGCAGCGCTTCCTGGAACACGACGCCGATGTTCCGCCGCAGCGCCGTCAGCTTGAGGCCGCGGACGTCCATGCCGTCGATCTTGATGATGCCGGACTGCGGATCGAAAGCGCGGTGCAACAGCGCGATCGCGGTCGATTTGCCGGCGCCGGTCGGGCCCACCAGCGCGATCGTCTGGCCGGGCAGTGCGGTGAACGACAGATCCTCGATCGCCGGCCGTTTGCCGTCATAGGAAAACGAGACGTCGTTGAATTCGACCAGGCCCGACAGCCGCCCGGTATCCATCGCGCCGGGCCGGTCGCGCACCGTCGGCACCGCATCCAGCACGTCGAAGAATTCCTGCAGCCGTGGGGCTTCCATGAACACGTTGTTGATGAAGCTCACCACCTGCTCGAGCTTCTGAATCAGCATGGTCGCAAAGCTGACGAACATCACGATTTCGCCCACGGTCGTGAGCCCCTGCGCGTGCAGGATGATGCCGATGGTGAAGATCGCCAGCACCGTGATGGTGGTCGAGGCGCGGGTGATGACGGTAACCAGCGCCCACCACGACAGCACCGGCATCTGCACGGCCAGCAGCTTGTCGGCGACGTAACGCAGGCCCTGCACCTCGGCGTCGATGCGCACGAAACTCTGCACCAGCGCGACATTGCCTAGCGCGTCGGAGGCGCGCGCCGAGAGGTCGCTGTAATGTGCCTCGACCTCGCTCTGCATGCCGTAGGTCTTGCGCACCACCAGCGTGGTCAGCACGGTGAACACCACGCACAGTGCAAACAGCAGGATCGCCAGCCGCCAGTTGAGGTACATCGACAGCGGCAGCAGCACCACCAGCGACATGATCGCCGCGAAATGCTCGCGGAAAAATCCGAGCCAGAGCCGCCACAGTGAGTCGGTGCCGTTCAGCATTACCTTCATCAGCCGGCCGGAATGGGTGCCGGTGTGGAAGGTCAGCGGCAACTGCATGATGTGTTCGAAATAGTCGGTCAGCACCGCCTGGCGCTGGCGGTGCGCCAGCCGGTCGGCGTGGAGCGCGACCCAGGCGCTGCAGGCGATGGTGAACAGGCCAAAGGCGACCCAGGCCCCGAGCAGCGGCCAGGCCGAGTTCGACGACAGCGGGCCGGTCTGCGGCTTGCCGGAGAGCACGTCGACGATGCGGCCGAACAGCACCGGCTCGGCGAATTGCGCGCCCGCCAGCAGCAGGTTGGCGCCGGCCAGAATCCAGCCCAGCCGCGCTTCCTTGCCAAGCAGTTCGAGCACGCGGGTATAGAGGCGGATCAGGGACATCAGTGACTTACTCGGGCCGGAATGGCGGGACGCCATCGGTCGAGACGTATTCTAATCAGGGATCGAGGTGGAGAACCAGAGTGCGATGGGGTTATCTTGATCGCTTTTGACAACACTCACCGACCTCATCCCCGCGTAACGGCTCCGCCGTTATCGCTGGAGGAGCCGCGAAGTGGCGTCTCGAAAGATGGACACGGGCCTCATGGTTCGCCGGGCGACGCGTAGCGTCGTCCCGAGACGCGCGAAGACGCGCTCCTCACCATGAGGGATCGGGCTTACTCAGTTGATCAGGCGCCCATTCAGCGGCGGCAGGAACTGGTCGTCGAAGATGTCCGACACCTGCGGCCGCTTCTGGAACTTGAAATCCTCCGCGACCTGATCGATCGACCGCTCGAACCGAGCCGGGTCGATCGCGCCGATGCCGTTGCGTTTGACCTCGCCGGTCAGGATGTTGTCGCGCAGGATGGTGCGCAGGCGTTCGAGCTCTTGCTCGCGCGAGCCGCCGTCCATACGGCCGGCTATTTCGGTCGCCGCGCCCGCGGGGTCCTTGATCACGAGATTGACGCCGCCGATCACCGCCCGCACGAAGCCCTTCACCGCTTCCGGCTTGGCGGTGGCCAGCGTCGGGTTGACGATAACCGCGAAGCCATAGGCCTCGCAGCCATAGTCGGCGAATTTCAGCACCGCCAGGTCGTCGGCGGGAATGCCGCGATCCCTCAGATTGATCGCCGACAGATAGGAAAATCCGGTGACGGCATCGATCTGGCCGGCCGACAGCATCGGCTCGCGGACCGCGGCGCTGATGCTGCTCTGCTTCACATGTCCGGTCTTGATGCCGTTCAGTTTGGCGACAGCCGGCCAAAGCCGGATCGACATGTCGCCCTCGGCGACGCCGAGATGCTTGCCTTCGATATCAGACAGCGTGGTGACGCCGCGGCTCTTGCGGGCGACGATGGCATAGGGCGCGGTATTGAACAGCACGAACACCGCCTTGACCCGGGGCGCGCCTTGCTTGTCCTGGTCGCGATATCGCATCAGGGCGTTGATGTCGACGAGGGCGAAATCGCTGGTGCCTGCGGCGACGCGCGCAATGGCGTCCGGCGATCCGCTGGCGACATGGATCGTGACGGCGAGGCTCTCCGCCGTAAACAGGCCGCCGGTCGCCGCCATCACGAAGGGCGCCGCGGCGGCATCGATCGGCCGGTCGAGCGAGAACTGGATCGCGAGCGGCGGCCGGGCTTCGTCCGCGGCGCGCACCTGGCTCAGGCCTGCACCCGCAATTCCGCTCAGGCCGAGCAGCGCGGTCAGAACGGAACGGAGGGCATTGGTCCAGATGGTACGCATCGCGCTTATGTCTGCAGAGGATGTGACAAGTTGTCGTATCAGCCGAACCCGCTTCGCGACATCTCTGTTTCATGACACCACGAACGGCAATACAAGCCGGAATTGCGGGCATTGTGCCGCATCCAATCTGAATGACCGATGACTGCATGGCCGTGACTGCCACGATTTCGCCAGAGATCGTTCAGCTTGCATTCGGATTGGGGAACCTAATCTCCCCCCGGTGGTTAGCCATCCGAGGCCTGTCAGGCCCAGGCGACCACGGAGGATATTGAGATGTTTGCGCGAAAAGGTGTGTTTTCGTTGATCGGCCGCGCCGGCGCATTGGCGACAGTTGCGGCGGTGGCGTTGACGGCGGTTGAGCCATCGATGGCATTCGCGGGCTCGGCGCCCCAGGACAAGGGTATGACGGCCTCGAGCGGTACCAGCGGGGCAACCGATATCAGCGCCCGTCGCAGGTATTATCGCGGCGGTGGTGCCGCGGCAGCGGCGGCCTTTGCCGGCATCGTCGGCACCGGTATCGCGATTGCGGCCAGTCAGAACCGCCGCAACTATTATGACAATGGTTACGGCTATGGCGGCGGCTACTACGAGGCTCCGCCGGCCTATTACGGCGGCGGACCGGTCTACTATGGTGGTGGCCCGTATTACGGCGGTGGCCGTTACTCGAGCGTACCGCACTATCGCGGCCATCCGCTCGCCGGCTGGTAATCGCAACTTTTCATGAAAGAGGAAGCCACCGGTAACCAGCCGGTGGCTTTTTTTTGGTTGCCGCGGCAGCCGTTAACACGCTGGCGCAGGCTTTGGATTAGGTTCAAGGGATGAGTGATTCGCTCGAACGGCTTTATCTGGCGGTGCTTGCGGCGCGGGATCTCGACCCGGCGACGTCGCGCACGGCACGGCTGTTTCAGCGCGGCCCGTCCAAGATGGCCAAGAAGCTGGCCGAGGAAGCCATCGAGGTCGTCATCGATGCCGTCAATGGCAACGCCCCCGCAGTGGTCCGCGAGAGCGCCGACCTGCTCTACAACCTGACCGTTTTGTGGGCAGCCGCCGGCGTCAAGCCCGAGGATGTCTGGCGCGAGATGGAGCGGCGCGAGGACATGCTGGGGATCGCCGAGAAGCTGCCGAAGTCGGCGGTCAAATTGCCCAAGGAAATGTCCAAGGAATTGTCCAAGGCGGTTGCGAACGACGCGACGGCGCAGCCCCTGGCGCGGCGACGAATTGTCGCGCTGGAGCCTCGTAGTCTCCGCAAACGGCAATAAATTTCCCCGAATTGCCCGTTTTCCCGGCATGGACAAATCCGCTCCATGATGGTTCATGCGCCCATGCTGAAACGGATTTACGACTGGTGCCTCGCCGCCGCTGACAAGCCCTACGCGCTCTGGATTCTGGCCGCGGTCGCCTTCGCCGAAAGCTCCTTTTTCCCGATACCGCCCGATATCATGCTGTTGCCGATGTCGCTGGCGCGGCCGAAGCGGGCCTGGCTGTTCGCTGCCGTCTGCACGGTCGCCTCCGTCGCCGGCGGCGTGCTCGGTTATGCGATCGGCGCACTGCTCTACGACTCGGTCGGGCAATGGCTGATCAACCTCTACGGCCTCAGCGGCAAGGTCGAAGCCTTCCGCGCGTCCTATAACGAGTGGGGCGCGGTGATCATCCTGGTCAAGGGCCTGACGCCGATCCCCTACAAGCTCGTGACCATCACCTCGGGCTTTGCCGGCTACAACGTCTGGCTGTTCATCCTGTGCTCGATCGTCGCGCGTGGTGGCCGCTTCTTCGTGGTCGCGGTCCTGCTCAACCGCTATGGCGACCTGATCCGGGGCGAACTCGAAAAGCGGCTCGGCCTGTGGGTCGGCCTGGGGGCCGCGGTCCTCGTGCTTGGATTCTACATCGCTTTCAAGTTGATCTAACGGGTGGCTTTGCCCGGCCGGGCCTTCGGGCTACGTTTCCCGATATGTCTGATCGAGTCGGCCATCTGATCCATTGCTTCGTCGCGCTGGTGCTGCTCGCGCCCGGCGCAGGCTGGACGCAAACCGCGCCGCAGCCCTCGCTCGGCCTGCAATCGCCGGCCCAGCAATCGGTGCCCGCGCAGCCGGCCCAAGCGCAACCCGCGCCGCAGCAGAATGAGCCGCCGCCGTCTGCGCCCGCGGAAAATCCGGGTCTGATCAACGAAATCGGAAAGCTGTTCGAAAAATCCAAATCGCTGCTGCCCGCGATCAAGAGCCCGAGCGAGACCATCGACGATCTCAACGCGCGCGCCAAGGACGCCGGCGACAGCCTGACCAACATCGCGACGCCCTCGACGATGGTGAAAGGGCGCGCGGCCTGCGGCGTCGCCGCCAATGGCGCACCGGACTGCAAGGCCGGCGCCGACAAGCTCTGCCAGAGCAAGGGTTTCAAGGAAGGCAAGAGCCTCGATACCGACGCGGCGGAAAAATGCTCGCCGAAGGTTTTCATCCCCGGCCGCCAGCGCGAGCCGGGCGACTGCAAGACCGAAAACTACGTGATCCGGGCGCTGTGCCAGTAGCGCCCAGACGCAATACTTGACACTGGAAAGATTGCCTTATTGGTATGACGCCCGGCATCCATCGCCGGACCATGCTACGCCCCGCCAAACCGATAAGGATTGTTTCGAATGTCCATGCCTGCCTTGTTCAAAGGTCGCCTGTCGCTACCCGTGATCGCCGCACCGCTGTTCATCATTTCGGTGCCCGATCTCGTGATCGCGCAATGCAAGGCGGGTGTGGTCGGTTCGTTTCCGGCGCTGAACGCGCGGCCTCCGGCGCTGCTCGACGAATGGCTGGCGCGGATCAAGGAAGAACTCGCCGCCCACGACAAGGCGCATCCGGAGCGGCTGTCGGCGCCGTTCGCGGTCAACCAGATCGTGCACAAGTCCAACAACCGCCTCGATCAGGATCTGGCGCTTTGCGAGAAGCACAAGGTGCCGATGATGATCACCTCGCTCGGCGCGCGCGAAGAACTCAATCAGGCCGCGCATAATTGGGGCTGCATCACGTTCCATGACGTCATCAACCAGAAATTCGCGCACAAGGCGGTCGAGAAGGGCGCCGACGGCCTGGTGCTGGTCTCGGCGGGCGCGGGCGGTCATGCCGGCGAGATTTCGCCGCTCGCCTTTGTGGCGGAGACGCGGGCCTGGTTCGACGGTCCGATCGCGCTGTCGGGCGCGATCGCGACCGGCCGCGCCATCCGCGCCGCGCGGGTGTTGGGCGCCGACTTCGCCTATATCGGCTCCGCCTTCATCGCGACCAAGGAGGCCAACGCGGTCGAGGGCTACAAGCAAATGATCACGTCTTCGAGCGCCGAGGACATCGTCTACTCGAACCTGTTCACCGGCGTGCACGGCAACTATTTGAAGCCGTCGATCGTCGCCGCCGGCATGGATCCCGACAATCTGCCGACCTCCGATCCCTCGAAGATGAGCTTTGGCACCGACGCCTCTGGCGAGCGGGCGAAGCCAAAAGCATGGAAGGAAATCTGGGGCTCCGGGCAGGGCGTCGGCAGCATCCCGAAGGTTCTGCCCGCGGCCGAATTGATCGCGCGCTTCAAGAAGGAATACGACGAGGCGATCGACCCGCCGCTGTGATGGATCGGCAACGGACCCCGGACCTGCGTTGCACGGTCCGGGGCGTGTTTCACGCGATCGGCAGATAGTCGCAGACGAATTTGAACGGCTTCTCCTCGGTGGCTTTCTGCAGGCTCAGCGAATATCCGTAAGCCTCGAGCAGTGCGGCGACATCGATCGCCTTCTCGACTTCGAACAGGTTATCCTTGTGCGGTAACTGCCAGCTCTTGATCAGCGCTTTTGCCCTCGCTTTTGCAACGTTCGCATCGGGCGCCACCAGCAGCACGTTCCGGTGCAGCTCGTTGAATTCGGCGGGGTCGTAGCCGCCGAGATTGACGAAGAACAATTTGTCGGTGCCCGCGCCCGGACCGTCTTTTGTCAACGCGATGTCGAAACCATCGGCCTGTTCGACCGCGCCCCAGCAATCCAGATGCAGGCTTTCGGGATCGCCCCACCACTGTTCGCGCAGATCGTCATGGCAATCCTCCGGCGTTTCTCCGATCGAGAAGCGGACGTCGTGCAGTTCGACGTTCGAGTTGCCGCAATTGCCGCCGACGTAGAACATGAACAGTTTCATCTGTTGTCCGATTTTCAAACTCTTGCCGGATTTTCACATGGTCCGAGCTTCGCCTCTAGCTTGCTGGCAATGATGATATAGTTGAGTCGGTTTTCAGGCCATGTGAGGTTGGATCGATGACAGGGCAGGATCTTCGCGGGCAGAATCTTCGCGGACATGTAGCGCTGGTGACGGGCGGTTCCCGCGGCATCGGGGCTGCGATCGCGGTGGCGCTGGCCGAAGCCGGCGCCGCGGTCGCGGTCAATTATCGTGAACGGGCGGAGGACGCCAACGCGGTTGTCTCAGGGATCACGGCCAAGGGCGGTCGCGCCATCGCGGTCGCGGCCGACGTCTCGCAGTCCGCCGCCGTCACAAAAATGGTCGAACAGATCACGGCGGCGCTGGGTCCGGTCGACATTCTCGTCAACAATGCCGGGATCGCCATCGTGCGCGGCATCGACGAACTCAGCGAAGCTGACTTCGACCGCACCGTCATGGTCAACCTGAAATCGGCGTTCCTGTGCACGCAGGCGGTGATCCCGGCGATGCGGGTGCGCAAATGGGGCCGCATCGTCAATATCACCTCGGGCGCGGCGCGCGGCGCCGGCGCCATCGGTCCGCACTACAACGCCTCCAAGGCCGGAATGGAGGGCCTCACGCGAGGATACGCCGCGCGGCTGGTGAAGGAAGGCATTACGGTCAATGCGGTAGCGCCGTCGCTGATCGAGACCGACATGATGCGCGGCCGGACTGACCTCGCGCGCAACATCCCGCTCGGCCGCATGGGGCAGGCCGCCGAAGTGGCGCAGGCCGTCACGATGGTCCTGGGCAACGACTACATAACCGGGCAGACCATCGTCCTGAACGGCGGCATGTCGTTCATTTGAGGCACCGTTTCCGCTGAGCGGAATACGCGCACAAATCCCGCGCAGGGGTGTGTCCCTCTGCACCCTCGACTCCTGCGAGGCGGGCGGGCAAGAAGCTGATATGGACAGCCAGCAGGATCCCTCATTGATGGACGCCATCTTTCGCGTCGACGGCAACGACGTCATCACCAGCCCCAACGCGGCCGGTCCGTGGGACCCGCGCATGCAGCACGGCTCGCCGCCGGCGGCGCTGGTGGTGTGGGCCGCGGAGAAGATCCCGACGCCGGTGCCGATGCGGGTGGCGCGCGTCACCGTCGACCTGATGCGGCCGGTGCCGGTGGCGCCATTGACGATCGAGAGCGAGGTTTTGCGTGAGGGCCGCAAGATCCAGCTCTGCGCCGTCAGGCTGTCGGCAAACGGCGTCGTCGTGGTCTCAGCGACGATCTTGAAGATCAAGGTGCAGGCCAATGACTTGCCGCCGGAGGCGGTGATTCACCCGGTCGAACTGCCGGGGCCGGATCAGTCGCCGGTCGAGGACGTTGATTTCTCCTCCAGTCCATTCGTAACCGGCATGTCGCTGCGCGCCGCGCGCGGCAAATTCGGCGTGCCGGGACCCGGCGCGATCTGGTATCGCGCGGACCGGCCGATCGTGGAGGGCGCGGCGATTTCGCAGGCGATGCGGGCGATGATCGCGGCCGATTTCTGCAACGGCACCTCGTCGGTGCTGGATTTCCGGCAATGGACCTTTCTCAACGCCGATCTCACCGTGAATTTCGCGCGCCAGCCGGTCGGCGACTGGATTCTGCTCGATGCCGAATCCTGGATCGGCCCCGATGGCGCCGGCCTCGCGATGGCACGGCTCGCCGACGCCAACGGCTATTTCGGCCGCGCCGTGCAGAGCCTCGTCATTGAGAAGCGCTGAGCCGCGCCGCCGGAAAATCACGCTGTCCGTTGCAGGCTTGAACGGCGACCCCGGGCCGCCTAGGCTGGCCTTCAAGAACGCCTGTTGAGAACTCTTCAACAAGAAGCGGGAACATAGCCTGACGATGCGGTCCACCGAGCGGCAACCCTTCCCCCACCGCCGGGGCCTCATCATCGTCACGACATTGGCCACGGCCTATGTCGCCAGTCATTTTTTCCGCGCCTCCAACGTCACCATCGGCCTCGACCTGATGCGCGACCTCGCCATCGGGCCGGAGGCGCTGGGCGCGCTGACGGGCGCGTTTTTCCTCGGCTTCGCCGCGATGCAGATCCCCTGCGGCTTCTTCTTCGACCGCTTCGGGCCGCGCCACACCATCGTCGGCATGCTGATCCTCGCCACGACCGGCTGCATCGTGTTCACGCTGGCGCCGAGCTGGCCGATCCTGCTCGGCGGCCGCATGCTGATGGGCGCCGGCTTCGGCTGCATGCTGATCGGCAGCATGGTGGTGATCTCGCGCTGGTTTGCACCGGATCGTTTCTCCACCCTGACCGCGATGGTGCTGTCGATCGGCCTGCTCGGCAATCTGGCCGCTACGACGCCATTGGCATGGGCTTCGGAGGCGATCGGCTGGCGCACGGTGTTCGGAGCTGCGGTCGTCTTCGTCGCGCTCGCCACCGTCGCTGTCGGGCTGGTGGTGCGTGACGCGCCCGCCGGCCATCCGTTTCTCGCCCGCACGCCGGAGCCGCCGCGCGAGATGCTGCGCGGACTGATGGAGGTGCTGCGCGATCCCCGGCTGCGCCCGATCCTGGCGCTGAATTTTTGCAACTATGCCTGCACCTTCACGGTGCAGGGCCTGTGGGGCGGTCCGTTCCTGCGCGAGGTGCATGGGCTGAGCCCGATCGAGGCCGGCAACGTCCTGCTCGTCGCCGTGATCGCCTACCAGTTCGGGATGCTCGCCTTCGGGCCGCTGGATCGCCGGCTCGACACCCGCAAATGGATCGCGGTCGGCGGCACGATGGTGATCATTTCCATCCTCGCAACCCTGGCGCTGGCGTCGCATCCGCCGATCTGGGTCGCGGTCGGCGCTTTCCTCGGTATCGGTTTCTTCAGCGCCTCCAGCACCATGGTGATGACGCATGGCCGCGGCATCTTCCCGGACCGGCTGATCGGGCGTGGCATGGCGACGATAAACACCTCGGTGATGCTCGGCGTCGCCTGCATGCAGACCTTGTCCGGCGTCATCGTCGGCGCTTTCGAGCCGCTGGCCGACGGCGCTCGCTCAGAGGCCGCCTACCGCGCGCTGTTCGGCGTGCTGACGGTGGTGCTGATCGTGGCGGTTGCGATCTACAGCCGTTCGCGCGACATCAAGCCGAGCGACGAAATGCGGGCGAGACTGCAATGAAGAAGCTAAGTGACAAATGACCGTAACGACAAGGCTGCAACAAACGCCGCAGCCTTGTCGTGTAGCGGTTACTCGAGTTCGAGCGGCTGATACTTGCCGGTCTCGTCAAGCGCGGTGCCCCAGATCTTGTGCGAGGCCTGGTGTTCGGAACGGCCGAAGCCGAGCGATGTTCAAAGACCGAGGTCGAGGCTGCGCGTCGTCTCCAGCGTGTCGATCAGCCTTTCGGTGTCGAGCTGGCCGCCGGTTCGCCTGATCGCCTGGATCAGGACGTTGGCGGCGACATAGCCCTCGAGCGAAACGTAGTCGGGTGCCTCGCCGGGAAAATACTTGGCGAGCGCATTCTTGTATTCGAGCACCGCGGATGAATAGCCGGCCACTGCCGGCACCACCTGGGTGACGATGACGCCGTTGGCGTAGCGCGGGCCCAACAGCTTCAGTTCGTCCGCCAGCGCGGTGCTGCCGACGAACGAGACGTTGGAATAGATCATCGCGGGATAGAGATCGCGGGTCTTCTCGATGAAACGCGCCGCCGCACGATAGGTCGCGACCATGACCACCGCCTTGATCGGTGGTTTCTGCAGCTTCAACTGGTTGACGGCGTCGTCCACGTCGACGGTGTTGCGGGCGTAGTTGAGCCGCAGGATGGCGCTATCGCTGACTCCGAGTGCACGAAACGCCTTGGCAACGCCGGCAAACCCCGCATCGCCATAGGAATCCTGCTGCGCGAACACCGCGATCTGTCGGGGTTGCAGCTTGCGCAACTTGATCAGGTAGCGGACGACCGCGTCGGTTTCCTCGGCATAGCTGGCGCGATAGTTGAATACATAGCGATCCGGCGGATCGTTACGCAGGATGTTCGAACCGGTGAAGGCTCCGAAAAACAGCATCCGGCGTTCGAGCGCATAAGGGATCGCCACCGCCGCCGTCGGCGTGCCGACATTGCCGATGATGCCGAACACCTGGTCCTTTTCGTAGAGCTGCTTCATGGCCTCGGCGGTGCGCCCGGGCTCGTAGCCGTCGTCGGCGGCATAAAGCTTGAGCAGCCGGCCGTCGACCCCGCCGCTATCGTTGACGCGGTTGAAGGCGGTATCGATGCCGAGCTTCATCTGGCGTCCCAGTTCGCGGGCCGAGCCGGAGAACGGGGCGGCGATGCCGAAGCGGATTTCCCGCTCGCCGATCCCGCGCGGGGCCGGTCCGGTCGAGACCGGCGCGATCGAGGTGGCCGCGACGGCGGCAGACGGTCCGATCACGCTCGACAGGCTTGGGCCTGCGACCGACCGTTCCAGGTCGGCGAGCCGCTGGTCCGCGGCCTTGCAGTCGACCCGGCCTGCGGTCACCGTGGCGCGGCCGTCGGCGACGCTGCGATCGAACACCTGGGTAAGGTCCGAACGTTCCGCCTCGTTGGCGGAAGCATCGCGGATCACGACCGCGAATTTCTCGACCACGGCCTGGATGCGGGGACGTGCGATATCGCGGCAGGCCAATGCCGAACCGATCACCGGTCCGACGCGAACCGCGAGATCGCGCACGATATCGGTGTTGTCACCGGCATGGGCGCCGGTCGCGCCGGACAGCACGGCGCCGAGCAGCAGCAAGATCTTGCGGGAGATCATGGCAAACTCCGTGAGTACAGTGTCGTGCCGGCTTGATTCTCGGGCATTCTTGCTTCCTCCCTCTGGATGTCTGGCTGGCGCGCTATGGCGCCGGCTTCTGACGCCATTGCATGAACTGATTGAGCAGCTGTCCGGACTGGCCGGTTGCTGCCGGATTGGATTTTGCAGCGGTCGCCACGGCTTGGGGCTCTTCCCTGACTGGTTTCGGCGCGGTGGTCGGCGCAGCTTCGGTCTCGCCGGACTGGAACAGGGCGGTCTTGATCGACTGCACGATCCCGGTGGGGCTCGCAGCTCCGCCATCGGGCTGCCGTGAAGCCGGCACGACGACCACGAAGAACAGCGCCACGACGGCGGCAATGCCGACGGCGGCAGCGAAGCGTACCGTGATGCTGCGCAACGCCT
>JAIEPP010000385.1 GCA_019748335.1 Xanthobacteraceae bacterium | reverse complement strand
CCAGACGATCAGTCGTGATCCATCGCTAGCGGCTGGATATTTCAGTTGTGTGACAAGCGCGCTGCGGTGCGGCAATCGTCCACACCCGCGACGTCAGTCATGAGATTGTCATGACGTTGTCATGAAGCACCACGATGACGAGCGCTCTCCTCGATGGATGAAAGGAATCCAGATGGCCGGCACGAAGCTTTCCACCGAACCGGCGATCGATCCCTCCTCCTCGGTGCGCGAAAGCAAACTCGGCGCCTATACCGAGGTCGGCGCGCGAACTATTTTGCTCGAAGTCTCGATGGACGACTATTCCTACGTCGTGAACGACGCCCAGATCACCTATACGACGATCGGAAAGTTCTGCTCGATCGCGGCGATGACGCGGATCAACCCGGGCAACCATCCGATGCACCGCGCCACGCAGGCGCACTTCACCTACCGCGCCAGCGCCTATTTCCCCGGTGAGGCCGACGACGCCGAATTCTTCGCCTGGCGGCGCGAGCACCATGTCCATATCGGCCATGACGTCTGGATCGGGCATGGCGCGGTCATCCTGCCCGGCCGCAACATCGGCACCGGTGCCGTGATCGCCGCCGGCGCCATCGTGACCAAGGACGTCCCCGCCTATTCCATTGTTGGCGGCAATCCGGCGCGCGTGATTAAGCGGCGGTTCTCCGAAGAAGTCGCCGGCCGGCTCGCGGAGCTGGCGTGGTGGAATTGGGACCATGAGACGCTGCGCCGCGCTTTGCCCGACTTCCGCAAGCTCGACATCGAACGGTTTCTAGACAAATACGAGGCGGAAGCCATCGCCGCCCGCACACCACTCGAGCATCAGGGCGCCGCATCGTGACCGACATGTTGATCGAAGGCGGCCGGGCGCACCTCGGTAATCAAATTGTCGACGCGTCGCTGCGGATCGCGGGCCGTGAAATCGCCGCCGTCGGTGCGGATCACGGCTACAGCTCGCCCGCCATCGATGCCGATGGCCTGCTGGTGCTGCCGGGTATCGTCGACCTCCACGGCGACGCCTTTGAGCGGCAGATGATGCCGCGCCCCGGCGTCGATTTCCCCATCGACGTGGCGCTGATCGACAGCGACCGGCAGGCGATCAGCAACGGCATCACGACCGTCTATCACGCCACCACCTGGTCGTGGGAGCCGGGCCTGCGCAGCGCCGACAATGCGAGGCGGCTGATCGACGCCATCGAGACGATGCGGCCGCAGCTGGCCGCCGACACCCGCTTCCATCTGCGCCAGGAGACCTACAATCTCGACGCCGAAGCCGAAATCGTGGAATGGCTGGCCGAAGGCCGCGTCGACCTGCTCGCCTTCAACGACCATATGGATTCGACCGTCGCCAGCCTCGCCAAACCGCAGAAGCGCAGCCGCATGGTCGAACGCACCGGTCTGTCGGGCGAGGCTTTCGACCGCCTGGTAGAGCAAGTGGTATCCCGCGCCCATGAGGTCCCGGCATCGATCGCCCGGCTGGCCGAGGCGGCGCGGAAGGCCAATGTGCGGATGCTGTCGCATGACGATGAGAGCCCTGAGATGCGCAAGGGTTTTCGCTCGCAGGGCGTCGGCATCGCCGAATTTCCGGTCAACGAGGAGACCGCGCGCGAGGCAGCCCGTGCCGGCGACTTCATCGTGTTCGGTGCCCCCAACGTGGTGCGCGGCGGCAGCCATACCGGCTGGACCAGGGCCTCCGACATGATCGCCAAGGGGCTCTGCTCGGTGCTGGCGTCCGACTATTATTATCCGGCGCCGTTGCTGGCCGCGTTTCGCCTCGCCGCCGACGGCGTGCTGCCGCTGGCCGAGGCCTGGCAGCTGATCTCGTCGGCGCCGGCGCAAGCCGCCGGTTTGACCGACCGCGGCACCCTCGCCGCCGGGCAGCGCGCCGACATCCTGCTCGTGGATGACACGTTGCCGCTGCGGCCGCGAATCGTCGCGGTGATTGCCGCAGGGCGCCTGGTGCACCTGACCGAGGCCAGTCGCCTCGTTCATACCCTGGCCCCGCGCAAGGCGGTTGCAGCCGCGTGACGCGGCTCTATTCTGGCGCCATGGCAAATTATCCACGTTACGCAATCTACTACGCTGCCGCACCGGACAGCGTGCTCGACCGGTTTGGCGCCTCGCTGCTCGGCTACGACGCCTATGCCGGCGAAGACCTGCCCTTTCCGGACGGTGTGCCGTCGGACTGGCGCGAACTGACGCAGGACCCCCGCAAATACGGCTTTCACGCCACGCTAAAGGCGCCGATGGCGCTCGCGGCGGGTCGAACCGAAGCCCAGCTTGTCGCTGCCTGCGAGCTGTTTGCCGATGCAGCGCGGCCGATACCCCTGATCAAACCGGTCGTCGATTCCATCAGCGGCTTCATTGCCGTCATCCCAGCCGAACCATCTGCGGAACTCCGGGAGCTTGCCGCCGAGTGCACCCGTGCATTCGACTTCTTCCGTGCAGCCCTGACGCCGGAAGATCGGGTGCGACGCAATCCGGAGAAGTTGACGCCGAAGCAGTGCGAGTATCTCGACCGCTGGGGCTACCCTTACGTGATGGAAGAATTTCGCTTTCACATGACGTTGACCGGACGGCTGTCCGCCCCGCGGCGTAACGACGTGGAGGCGATGCTGCAAAGTCGCTTTGCCGAGATCGGTCCTGCGACACTGGAGATCGACCGGATCGCCCTGTTTCGCCAGGACGACGCGGCGGCCCGTTTTCGGATCATCGGCCACTGGCCGTTGCGCGCCAGCGCCTGAAAGCGCGGGAGTTCACACCGGCTTTTCGTCATCCGTCACCGGGGAGGTGATCACGAGGAACACCAGATCGGTCAGCCCCGAATTCGAAATCGCATGTTCGACGCCGGGCGGCAAAAAGATAAAATCGTGCTTGCGCACCACGTGATTCTTGCCGGCGATCTCCATCAGCCCTTCGCCTTCGAGCACGTGGTAGATCTGCTCCTGCACCAGATGCTTGTGGCACGCGACATGCGCCATCGGCTGGTACATCGATATCCGGTAGTCGATGTGACGCGAGCCCGCCGTCTCCGGCATCACCAGCGGTTTCGACAGCGCGCCGCCGAAATGGTTGGGGAATTCGCGCCACGGCACTTCGGCGATGTTGCGAATGAAGGCGCCGTTGTTGTCTGAAGCCATGGTTGCTCCCTCTCAGATCACAAGCGCTCCGCCGTCGATATAGACAGTCGCCCCGGTCGCAAATCCGTTCGCCATGAAACTGAGAATCTGCCGCGCGATGTCCTCGCCGACGCCGACGCGGCCGACCGGCAGCGAGGCCGCGGTCTTCGCGAGCATGTCCCGACGTGCTTCTTCCGGCATCGCGGCGCGGATCGGCGTGTCGATGATCCCGGGCGAGACGCAATTCACTCGCACCGGCGCCAGTTCGAGCGCGAGCGCCCGCGACAGCGACTCCAGCGCGCCATTGGCGGCGCTGACGATGGCCGAATTCGGCCGCGGACGAACGCTCAGAAATCCCGAGACCAGCGTCAGCGATCCGCCGGCGCGGATTTCCGCATGCCTCGCCACGCGCCACGCGCCCCAGAACTTGCCTTCCATCGTGCCGCGGACATCCTCCATCGACACCGTCCTGAATGGGCCGGTGCGAAGCTGCGCTGCGGTGACCACGACATGATCGACCGGGCCGCAGCTGCGAAACAGTTTTGCGATGCTGTCGTCGCTGGTGACGTCGGCCGGAATCGCGATCGCATTCAACGCTTCGGCCGCCTTGTCCAGCCGCTCGACATTGCGCGACGCGATGATGACGTCGGCGCCCTCGCGCTTGGCCATTTCGGCGGTCGACAGACCGATACCGGACGAACCACCGACGACGACGACCTTCTTGCTTGCAAGCAACATGTCATTTTCCCCAAGTACGATCAGACCGGCTCGTATCGTGTGCCGATCGCGGGCTTGCTTTGTCCAAGCCCGGGCAACTCCCAAATTCCGGCGCCGGCGGGATTGATGTCGGCGGCGATATCGACATCGATCAGATAGGGCCTGTTGGCGGCGATGCCCTTGCGGATAGCCTCGGCAAGATCAGCGGCGCGGTCGATGCGCACGCCTTCGACGCCGCAGGAACGCGCCATCGCCGCGAAGTCCGGGTTGTAGCGTTGGCCGGTTATCGGATCATGGAAGTCGGTCGCGAGCTCGCGTCCACCCATGTAGCCGCGCTGCAGCCCGCGGATCGAAGCGTAGGCATAGTTGTTCCATACCACCCAAACGCACGGCAGATTATATTCGACCGCGGTGCCGAGCACATTGGCTTGCATGAAAAAGGCGCCGTCGCCGCATACCGATACGCAGGGCCGGTCGGGCGCTGCGAATTTGGCGCCGAGCACGCCGGCGACACCGAAACCCATGGAGCCGAACGCCATACAGCCGATCATTGAATCCGGACGGCGCGGCTTGCAATAGCCGAGCAGCCAGTTGTGGTGCACGCCGATGTCGCTGACCAGGATCGCGTCGTCGGGCAGTCCGCGCTGAATCTCGAATGCCGCGCGCTGTGGATTGATCGGCTGGGTGTCGTCGGTGAAGCCCGGTGCCACCAGTCTGTCCCACTCCTTGCGGTAACCGTCGATCTGGGCGAGCCACTTCTTGCGCGCCTCGGCCTTTTTCGTCAGGTCCTTACGGCGATCGAGCTCGGCAAGGACCTGGCGCAGAAAGGTGCGGATGTCGGCCATCAGACCCAGCGCCACCGGATAGTTGCGGCCGATCTCATCCGGATCGATGTCAACGTGAATGAGGCGTGTCGGCGGGATGGTGAACGAGTAACCCGGAATCCAAGAGCTTGAGGTGCGATCGTCGAAACGCGCACCGAGCGAAAGCAGCACGTCGGCTTGTCGCGTCGCGTGGTTCGCCTGGTAATGGCCGCCACGCGCCACCATTCCCAGCGAGAGCGGATGCAGCGTATCGATAGCGCCCAGACCGCTCATCGAAGCCGCCACCGGAATCTGAAGACGTTCGGCAAGTTGTAGCAACTCGCCGGCGGCGCCGCCGTGGCGGATCGCCTGGCCGACAAAGATGACCGGGCGCTCCGCGCCGAGCAGCATATCGACAGCCTTCACGACACCTTCCGGATCGGCACCGCAACGGCTGGAAATGTTGCCGTTCCACGCCTTCGCATCCGGTGCTTCCTCGGCAGCCGATTCCATGAACACGTCATATGGAACATCCAGAACTACCGGTCCGGGACGGCCGGTCACCATGGTTTTCCACGCCTGCCTGACGGCGAGCGGCACCATCTCGCCGCGCGTCGGCTGAAACACCCGCTTGCAGATGCCGCGCACGGTCGATGGGAAATCGGCCTGGTGCTGCCGGTACATCTCCTGAAAGGCACCGCGATTGAACTGGCTGGTCGGTACGTTGCCGGTCACAGCAAGGAACGGCACCGAGTCGAGATAGGCGGTGGCGAGCGCGATCGGCAGTTGCGCCGAACCCGGACCGCACGATGTAAAGGTCGCAGTCACCTTGCCCGAAACGCGGTAATAGACGTCGGCCATGAAGCCGGCGACGCTTTCGTGGTGCGTCGATATGGTCTTGATGTCGGCCGAGCGCTCATAGAGCGCGTCGATGAACTGGATGTTGCCGTGGCCGCAGAGGCCGAATACCTGCGGCACCTTCTCCTGGATCAGGTAATCGACAATGACCTGGGCACCGTTGAGCGTATTACCCGACATCGATCACCTTCTCCCTGCTCAACGCGCCAACTGCCGCGTCTTGGACTGCCGCGGCCGGCAATTGCCGAGACCCTATTTCCCATAATACTGTACGTCAATTGCTATTGTGGTATGGTAACATTGGCGTCCGCGGCGACGGACGACGCGGTTGATGGGCGAGACCGGCGTGAATAGAATTCGTACACGTCCATGTGGGGAACTGATTCCGTGACATCGCGCACCAAGTTGAAGACCAGCGACAAGCCGGCCAGTCCCCGCAAGACGTCGATCGCGCGCCTGGTGCAATCGACCGAGCCCAACATCGACGACGACGCCGAAGACCGCGCGCGCGGCGGGGTGCAATCGCTCGGACGGGCGTTTGCGATCCTGGAAGAAGTCGCCCGCCACCGCGAAGGTATCGGGCTTGCAGAACTCAGCAAGCTGGTCGGCCTGCACAATTCCACCACCTTCCACCTCGCCAAGACGATGGTGACGCTCGGCTATATGCGGCAGGAGCGCGATTCAAAACGCTACCGCGTCGGCCGGCCGCTGTTTGCGCTCGCCGCCAGCGCGCTCGACGAGATCGAGATGGTCAATCTGGCGACACCTGTTCTGGAAGACCTGTCGCGGGAAAGTGGCGAAAGCGGCCATTTCGCGGTACGAATGGGCGATTCCGTGGTCGTTATCGCCCGCACCAGC
Source organism: Xanthobacteraceae bacterium (assembly GCA_019748335.1). Classification (GTDB taxonomy): domain Bacteria; phylum Pseudomonadota; class Alphaproteobacteria; order Rhizobiales; family Xanthobacteraceae; genus Bradyrhizobium. The sequence continues at coordinate 10,911 of JAIEPP010000385.1, read as the reverse complement.
GGTGCCGGCGCGTTTCAACTGACCGACCGGGTCGGCGTCGTGCGGCCGGCGCATTGCACCGCATTGGGCAAGATCATCCTGGCCTCGCTTCGCCCCGACCAGTTGAAGCGTTTCCTCGAACGGGTCGACCTGAAGCCATCGACCAAGAAGTCGATCACCGATCCCTCGGCGCTGCTGCGTCAAATCACCGAGATTCGGCGCGACGCGATCGCCTTCGACGACGGCGAGTTCAACGCCGAAGTGCGCTGCGTCGCCGTTCCCGTCTACAACTTCACCGGCGAGGTGATCGGCGCGCTTGGCATCTCCGGCCCGATCTGGCGCATGACGGACCAGGTGCTGCAAAGCCGCGCCAAACTGGTGCAATCGGCCGCCAAACGGCTGTCCGCCGAGTTCGGCGCCAGAGATATCGCCAAATCTTCCTGACGCCTGAAGTCCTCCTGACGCCCGCTCCGGCGAATTGACGCTTCGCTGCAACGCATTTGGCGTTGACAGGAGCCATTGCGTCCGGAAATATCCTCCAACAATAAAAAAACGTCTCTCACATTCTCGCATAAGCGGGAATCGGAGGCAGGACGTCGCGACGTGCCCCCGGGAGGAGATCAGTGATGACCCGCTACAGCCGACGTACCCTGTTGAAAGCCAGCGCCGCCTTTGCCGGTGCTTCAGCGATCGGATTTCCCTCCATCGTCAGCGGCCAGACCGAGAAGATCAAAATCGGCCATCTGACCCCGCTGACCGGCTTTCTCGGGGCGCTCGGCGCCTATGCCCAGCTCGGCATCCGCATGGCGGAGGAAGAAATCAACGCCGCCGGCGGTGTCATGGGCCGCCAGCTCGACATCACCTCGGAAGACTCGGTCAATCCCGCCACCGCCGCGACCAAGGCCCAGCGCATGCTCGAGCAGGACGGCGTCGCGGTTCTGATGGGCGAGATCAATTCGGCCTCGGCGCTGACCATCATGCAGGTCGCCGAGCGCAACAAGCGGCTGTTCATGCAGATCGGCGCGCGCTCCGACGCGCTGCGCGGCAAGAACTGCAACAGGTACACCTTCCACGTCGACATCCCCTCGACCGTGATGGTGAACGCGGTCGGCAAGGCGCTGGTGCGCGACAACATGATGAAGGAGAAGAAATTCTATACGCTGACCGCCGACTACATCTTCGGCCACGATCTGGCGCGCGCGGCGAAATCCTTCTTCGACGCCAATGGCGGCAAGCTGATCGGCGACGAATTGGTCGCCACCGACGTCACCGACTTCAGTCCGTATCTCTTGAAAATCCGTCAGGCCAAGCCGGACGTGGTCTGCTCCAACCTCGCCGGCAACCAGGTCACGAACCTGATCAAGCAGTATGCCGAATTCGGCCTGCCCTACCCGATCGTCGGCTTCAATCTCAACACCGCCGACGCCTGGGCCGCCGGCGACGGCAATCTGAGCGGCACCTGGCCGACGGTCTGGTACCACACGTCGGACGTTCCGGCGTCGAAGGCATTTGTTGCGAACTTCATCAAGAAGAACGGCAAGCCGCCGGAGAACCATGCCTGGATCGAATATGTCTCGCTGAAGATGATGGCGCAGGCCATGAACGAGACCAAATCGACCGACACCGACAAGCTGATCGCTTATTTCGAGAAGGAAACCCAGTTCGACATCCTGAAGGCGCGCAAGGCCTATTTCCGCTCGTGGGATCACCAGCTGATGCAGGAGGCCTATCCCTTCACGGTCAAGGCCAAGGGGCAGGCCAAGGACAAGTGGGACATGCTGGACCTGGGAGCTGCGATTCCCGGACCCAATGACTCGCTCGAAAGCATTGCGCTGACCAAGGAGCAGAATCCCTGTTCGATGTAAGCCTTCACGTTCGCGCCTGATCGCCACCGCAGCCGAGGCCCGCGCCTCCGGGACAAAGCATGCAATTCGGTTTCCTGCTGGAACAGGTGGTCAACGGCCTCGTGCTCGGCGGCTATTATCTGCTGATCGCGCTCGGCCTGTCGCTGATCTTCAGCGTCGGCGGCATCGTCAACCTCGCGCATGGCGCGTTCTATGCGCTGGGCGCCTATGCGTCCGTCGAAATCACCCGATATCTCGGCTTCGGCCCGGCGATCGTGCTGTCGCCGATCGCCGTCGCCCTGCTCGGCATACTGTTTGAGCGGTTCATCCTGCGGCGGTTCTACACGGCCGATCCGATCCTGAGCCTGCTGGTGACCTTCGGCCTGGCGCTGGTCGCCGAACAGGCGATCCGGATTCTATGGGGTGCCGCACCCTTGTCGGCGTCGATTCCGCCGGCGTTTCGCGGCTCCGTCATTCTCGGCGACTTCCTGTTTTCGCGATATCGTCTGCTGATTCTCGCCGTCGTCGCCGCCGTCCTGCTCGGCGTCTGGCTGCTGCTGCACAAGACTTCGTTCGGCCGCGTGGTGCGCGCCGGCATCCAGCGGCCGGACATGGTCGCCGCCCTCGGCATCCGGCTGCAGCCCTACATGACGGCGATCGTCATGCTCGGCGTCGGCATGGCAGCACTTGCCGGCGCCTTCTTTGCCCCGATCACGATCGTGCATCCGGCGATGGGGGCCGAGATCATCACGGTCGCCTTTGTCGTGGTCGTCATCGGCGGCCTCGGCAGTTTCTGGGGCGTGGTGATATCGGCGCTGCTGGTCGGCGTCGTCAGGGGCATCACCATCCACTTCGTGCCCGCCGCCGGTGAAGCCTCGATCTACATCCTGATGTTCCTGGTGCTGCTGGTGCGTCCGCGGGGGCTACTCGGCGAACGAATCGAGAAGTTCGAATGAAGTCAGCCTCTTCCGCCGCCAAATATCGTCCGCTGTTGCTGGCGGCGTTTGCCGTGATCGCGCTGCCGTTCGGCCTGCATCTGCTCGGCCTGTCGCTCAACACCGGGACCATGGTGGTGGCGCTCGCCATCGCCGCGATGGGGCTCAATCTCTGCGTCGGCTACACCGGTCTGGTCTCGTTCGGTCACGGTACCTGGTTCGGCATCGGCGCCTATGCGGCCGGGCTGATTCAGCTCAACTGGTTCCGCGGCGAAATCTTTCTGCCGTTGTTGCTGTCAATGGCCGTGGTGGCGGTGGCTTCCACGTTCATCGGCATCATCATCCTGCGGCGCCGCGGCGTGTATTTCTCGCTGCTGACCCTGGCGCTCGCCGCGCTGACGTACACCACCGCCTTTCGCTGGAGCAACCTGACCGGCGGCGAGGACGGCCTCGGCGGCCTGAAACGCGGCAGCATTGGGCCGTTCAATCTCGATGACACGCTCAATTACTACATCGTAGTCTCCGTACTCTGCCTCGGCATTCTCTATCTCCTGCTGCGACTGGTGCGCTCGCCGTTCGGCCATGTGCTGATGGCGATCCGCGAGAACCAGTTGCGCGCCACCTTCCAGGGCTATCCGGTCGAGCGCTACAAGCTCGCCGTCTTCGTGATCTCGGCGGTCGTAACCGGCTTTGCCGGCGGCTTGATCGGATTCCAGAATTACCTGGTTTCCGCCGAAGCGGTCTCGGTGCCGTTTTCGGGTGAGTTGCTTGCGATCGTCGTGATCGGCGGCATGCGCAGCATGCTAGGGCCGGCGCTGGGTGCGCTGTTCTTCATCCTGTTCCGCGAATTGTTTTCGATATGGACGTCGAACTGGCTGCTCTGGTTCGGGCTGATCTTCGTCGCCTTCGTGCTCTATTCGCCGGGCGGCCTGGTCGGCATCTGGGCGACACTCGCCAAACGCTGGTGGCCGGCGCCGGAAGAGAGCGCCGCGATGAGCCGGCGCAAGATCTATGACGGCCTGCCGCTGCCAGGGTTTCTGTTGCCCAAGGGATTGTCAGGCACCGTGCTAGAAGTCAGCGGCGTGTCAAAGACCTTCGGTGGCATTCGCGCCGTCACCAATGCCAGCCTCACGATCGGCGCCGGTGAAATTCACGCGCTGATCGGGCCGAACGGCGCCGGCAAGACCACGCTGTTCAACCTGATCTCCGGCCTGTTCCCGACCGACAACGGCACCATCAAGCTGAACGGCCGCGAGATCCAGGGCGTGCCGTCGAACCTGATCTGCCACCAGGGCCTCGCGCGCTCGTTCCAGATCACCAATCTGTTCAAGGGTCTCACCATCTACGAAAACCTGCGGCTGTCGCTGCAGGCGCGCAGCGACATGCGGTTCAATCTCTGGCGCGATATCGATAGCTACGAAAGCATCCACGCCGAGACCGCCGAGCTCATCAAATTCCTCGGGCTTGAAGGCATCGAGACCATCGAGGGCGGCGAACTGTCCTATGGCGGGCAGCGGCTGGTCGACCTCGGCATCGCGCTCGGCTCCAAGCCGCAGGTGTTGCTGCTGGACGAGCCGCTGGCCGGCCTAGCCGCCGCCGAGCGCGAGCGCGTCTCGAACCTGGTCAGGAATATCGCCGCCAATATTCCGGTTCTGATCGTCGAGCACGATATCGACCGCGTCCTCGGCTTCTCGCAAACCGTCACCGTGATGAACCAGGGCGAGGTACTGATGACCGGCACGCCCGACGCGGTGCGCGCCGATCGAAGGGTTCAGGAGATCTATACCGGCACCGGCGTACCCGACGTCGAGCATCGCCGCAGCGACGCGGCCCACGCCAGGGACGTGCCGGTGCTGCGCTTCGAGCGCGTCAATACGTTCTACGGCAAGAGCCATATCCTGCACGACGCCACGCTGGATGTGCGCGAAGGCGAGATCGTCGCTCTGCTCGGCCGCAACGGCGCCGGCAAGTCGACGCTGTTGAAGACGCTGGCTGGCCTCGTGCCGTTGTCGTCAGGCGAGATCGAATATGCCGGCGCGGACATTTCCCGTCTGCCGGCGCCCGACATCGCGCGCGCCGGCATCGGCTACGTGCCGCAGGGCCGCGGCCTGTTCGCGGGCATGACGGTACGAGAAAATCTCTCGCTCGGGCGGCTGGCACGCAAGACCGACGGCAGCAACGGCGTGGTCTGGAACGAGGAACAGATCCTCAATTATTTCCCGCGCCTGCACGAACGCATGGATGTCGCGGCGGACTATCTCTCGGGTGGCGAGCAGCAGATGGTGGCGGTGGCGCGTGCGATGTCGGGCAACGTCAAACTGCTGCTGCTCGACGAACCCTTCGAGGGACTGGCGCCGACCGTGATCCTCGAACTCTTTCGGGTGTTCGACCAATTGCGGCAGCACATTTCCATCGTGATCGTCGAACACAATCTCGATCTGGTGCTGGCTTTGGCCGACCGCGTCTTCGCGCTGGAGCGCGGCGCCGTGTTTCATCAGGGGCCGGCGGCCCCACTGCTGACCGATCTCGACTACCGCAAGAAGATTTTGTGGCTGTAACGACGGACCATCCCCGTCATTGCGAGCGTAGCGAAGCAATCCATCTCACCGCGTAAAGAAAGAATGGATTGCTTCGTCGCTACGCTCCTCGCAATGACGGCCTCAAACGCTCCACGGAGGCGACCATGCGAACTCTGACGACGGCACTGATATCAAGCGCAATCGCGTTATGCGCTGTCAGCGCCAGCGCGGCCGAAATGACCATCGCCGTGTTCACCAAGAACTTGACCAATCCGGCCTATGAGGCCTTCCGGATCGCTTCGGACCAGATCGCGCGCACGACGGGCGCCAAGGTGGTGCACTACGTGCCGAAGCAGCCGGACAATGTCGACGAGCAGAAGGCGATGGTGGATCAGGTGATCAAGGACAAGCCTGACGCGATCATCTTCATTCCGGTCGACGACGTCGCCATGATCGATTCCGTGAAGAAGCTCAACGACGCCAAAATCCCGATCATCCTGGTTTCCAATCCGCTGCCGGGCAGCTTCGTCACCTATGTCGGCGCCGACGATTTCGAAATCGGCTATCGCGAAGCGCGCTATCTGTTCGACAAGATCGGCGGCAAGGGCAAGATCGTCGTCATCGAGGGCACGCCGGCGGCGCCGACCAACCGCGAACGTGTCCGCGGCTACCAGCGCGCCTTTGCCGAATCTTCCGGCATCGAAGTACTCGGTTCCGGGGTCGGCAACTATCAGCAACCCGACGCGAAGCGCGCGATGGAGAAACTCCTCGCCGAACATCCACAGATCGACGCGGTACTCTCGGCCAATGACAGCATGGCGCTAGGCGTGCTGGAGGCCCTGAAGGCCGCCAACCGCACTTCGATCGTGATCGGCATCAACGGCATTCTTCCGGCGGTGAAGCAGATCGAGACCGGCGCCATCCTCGCCACCGTCGACTTCAACATGTTCAAGATCGGCTGCACCGCGATGCGCGCGGCCGTGCGCCATCTCAAGCGCGAACCGCTGCCGGACAAGGTAATGCTCCCCGCCGAGGTGATCGACAAGACCAACTACAAGGCGTGGCTGGTGCCGGTCGATCAGCGCACCTGTCCGGAATGGAGCGAGGTCGTGCGCTGAAGAAATCCGTCGCTGCATCGGCTTCTATCATTGCGGACCAAAGGTCCGATATCCTGCCGGCAACGAAGAAAATACAAGGCTGGAACCAACTGATGAGCACTTCACGTATCCGCGCACTCCTCGTCATCGTGTTCGCGCTGGCATGCTCACCCTCTTCGCAGGCCGAAGAATACCCGACGCGCACGATCAAGATGATCGTGCCGACCGGCGCCGGCGGCATCACCGACATCCTGGCGCGGCTGGTCGGCAAGCACATCAGCGAAAAACTCGGTCAGCCCGTCGTCATCGACAACCGCACCGGCGCGGGCGGCACCATCGGAACCCGCGCGGTCGCGCAGGCCGAGCCTGACGGCTACACGCTGCTGATGGTGTTTCCGAGTCACGCAGCCAATCCGGCGCTCTATGCCAAACTGCCCTACGACAGCGAGAAGGATTTCGCGCCGGTCTCGATGGTGACGAAGGTCAGCGAGATCCTGCTGGTGCCGAACACGTCGCCTGCGAAAACGGTCACGGAATTCGTCGAATTGGCGCGCAAGGGGCAACTCAACTATGCCTCGGTCGGTGTCGGCAGCCTGGCCCACCTGTCGATGGAGCTGTTCCTCTCTACCGCGGGCGTGAAGATAACGCATGTGCCGTACCGCAGCGTGCCGCAGGCGCAGCAAGCCGTCATGACCGGTGAAGTCGCAGCCTTCTTCGACACGCCGATCACGGCGCTGCCGCAGGTCAACGCCGGCACGGTGCGCGCGCTCGGCATCAGCACCGCCAGGCGACTCGCCGTCGCACCGGAGATTCCGACGATCGCGGAAGCGGGACTGGCCGGCTACGAAGTCGTCGGCTGGAACGGCGTACTAGCGCCGGCGGGCACGCCGCGGCCGATCATCGACAAGCTCAACAGGACCATCGTCGAAGCGCTGAAGACACCCGAGATCGAGAAATTGCTGACGGAGCAAGGCCTCGAGGCCGTCGGCAACAGCCCGGAGGAGTTCGCAAGCCTGATGCACGCCGACATCGAGAAATGGATTCGCCTCACCCGCGCGGCCGGCATCCAGCCACAATAGGCCAGCGCTACTCCGAACAAGGTTCGCGGCAAGACGCGGCGAAAGCAGCTTCGCTAGTGTTCGTCCGGCCGGTTGCGTTCGATGATTTCGGCAGCGCCCTTGTCGAGCAGTTCCAGGCCGACCGCACGGCCGAGTTCGCGCGGCCGGTCCGCCGCGCCGCGGCGCGACGCCTCGATGAAGCTGCCGGTCGCCTCATCCAGCACCGCTGATGTCAACGTCATCTCGCTGCCATCGATCGTGGCGTGGCCGGCAATCGGCGAGTTGCAATGGCCGTTCAACACCCACAGCACCTCGCGTTCGGCCTCGGCACGGAACCGCGACGGCCTATTTTCGATCTTGGCGAGATACCCGCGTGTGACCCAATCCTTCTCGACGCATTCCACCGCGACAATGCCCTGGCCAACCGCCGGCAGCATTTCACCGACCGAGAAATCATGCGCGATGCGCGACGTCATGCCGATGCGCTCGAGCCCCGACCGCGCCATCACCAGCGCATCGGCGGGACCGACCTCGCCGCCGCCGGGAAGCCGCTGCATGTCGCCGCGATCGAGCTTTGCCACGCGCGTATCCGCCGCGCCGCGGTAATGGATGACAGTAGCTTCCGGAAACAGCCGGCGCAGATAGGCCGCGCGTCGCACCGCGTTGGTGCCGATCTTGAAGCCCTTGCCGTGCTGCGCCCTGAAATCCTCAAGCGAAAGCCCGGGACGCAGCACCAGCGAATCGTTGGCAGCGTCTCGCGCCAGCATCGCGGCGAGGACCAGCCCGGGCGTCTCCTCGTTGCCGGGAACGTCCTTCAGCGAATGCATCGCCGCCTGCAACTCACCGGCGCGCATCGCCTCGCGGATTTCGGCGACGAACGCGCCGCCCTTGCCGCCGTGCCGGAGCAGTTTGCTGGTCTGGTCCTGGTCGCCGCGGGTCTCGAATCTGACGATCTCGACGGCGAGAGCGGGATTGGCTGCGCGCAGCAGCCGGGCAACCTCGTCCGTCTGCGCCAGTGCCATCGCACTTTTACGCGTGCCGATCCGTAAGCCTTGTTCTGACACCCGGTCTCCGTTCGAACGCGATCAGGGCTGCGGGAAATGGCGAAAAGCTGAGGGTTTTCAGCGTTGAGATGGTGGTTGACTTAGGGTACCACCAGCAATCAGAACCAAATCTGATGGTGAATGGTCGGAGTGGCAGGATTCGAACCTGCGACCCCTGCGTCCCGAACGCAGTGGCTAAATTCTAAGTAATTGATTTTTCTCGCTATGGCAAGCGATCCCGTCCCGTTTTGTTCACGGTCGTTTCACCCCAATTCGTTGCGATTTCGTTGCGGCGTTCTCAGGACAAACGATGCTCGATGCAGGCACGGTTTGACGTGGCACCACAGGACGATCAAAGGGCCTAACAGACTAACCGGATCGTAAGGGCGCCAATAACGCTTCATCTGGTGCAATTGGGACGACCCCACACTATTCGCCCAGCAGCCGGAGGCACCGTAAGCGGCGAACGAAAGCAGCAGAACCGACATCAGAATATACGGCTGATAAAACGCGAACGTGCTGCGCTCAGCCGTCATTCTTCCCAAAATATCCACGATCATGGGTGCAATCACTGCGGTCGCATCCACCATGACGTCGATGATGACATTCTCATTGGCGTTCATCGCTTCAGGACTGCAGCCCGGTTGTTGATCCAGGAAGCGTCGGCCTGAACAAGGGCCGCCGTCGGATCGACTGATTGCACGCTGCTCATGGGATAGCGCCTCCTAGCTCAGGCGGGCGAAGGTGGCGCGGATGTCATCCACAAGCACCTGAGGCCGCTCAAGGGCTGCGAAGTGACCGCCGTCGCTCTCGCCGTTGAAGTAGATCACGTCGGAATAGCGCTTTTGGGCCCATCGCTTTGAGATGCGGACGTGCTCCTGCTTCAGCATGGTGAAGCCCGTGGGGTTGGCGATCGGCCCCTTGGGTTGACCGCCCGCCGGTCCGCCCGCCTTGGAAAGCTCCCAGTAGAGCCGGGCGGCGGACGCGCCGGTGTTGGGGATCCAGTAGAGCATGATGTCGTCGAGCATCTCGTCCTGTGAGAATGAGGCCTCAGCGTCCCCCCGCGTCGCGCCGGTGTCCTGGAACATGGCGTAGATCCAGGCAGCTAGGCCGGACGGTGAGTCCGCGAGCGAGTAGCCGATCGTCTGTGGGCGCGTGGACTGTTCCTTAGCGTAACCGGAAAGGACGTCCCAAAAGTGTTTGGCGTCCCCGAGCATCGCCTTTTCTTCAGGCGAGGCTTCCGCCATTTCCTCAGATGTCGGCAAGACCATCGCGAAGTTCATGTGGGCGCCGACCAAACCGTCCGGCTTCTTGCGCGCAATGGCATCAGCAACGCCGGCGCCCAGGTCGCCGCCTTGCATGCCCCAGCGGGTGTAGCCGAGTTGCGTCATCAATTTGATGTAGAGGTCGGAGATCTGCGGCAGGCCGCAACCGGTCGAGACCGGCTTGCCCGAGAACCCGAAGCCGGGCATCGCGGGCGCAACGATGTGGAAGGCGCGGCGCGGATCGTCGCCATGCGCGGCCGGATCGGTCAAGGGACCGATCACCTTGCGGAACTCCAGCACCGAGCCCGGCCAGCCGTGCATCATCAGCAGCGGCAGGCGTCGGGTTCAGGAGAGCGGACGTGGAGGAAATAGAGTTCCTGGCCGTCAATCGTCGCCGTGTGTTGGCCAAGGCTGTTAAGCAGGGCCTCGCAGGCTCGCCAATCGTACTGGTTGCGCCAATGCTCGCAGAGCGCCTGGATCTTGGCGAACTGGGGGCCTTGGCTGGTGTCGGCGACCGTTTCGCGATCCGGCCAGCGGGCTTTGGACAAGCGCTCGCGCAAATCCTCGAGCACGCTGTCTTGAACAGCGAGATGGAAGGGCTTGATCGTCTCGGTCATGGTCGTATCTCCGAAGGCTGGGGCGGCCGGCATCGCAAGGGCAGCGGCAAGCGCAAGGAACGCGCGGCGATCCATTTCGCCCAGTTCGGGCGTGAAGTGAGGGTTGGCGGCATGGTGATCCTTTCGCCGCTTCGATGTAGTCTGTTCCAGAAAAAAGGATTAGACGTGCAGAGTGGCACACGGCGTTCCACCTGAGGAACGAGCCTATGAACTTCGATGATGTTCGAGTATTTGCGCGCATTGCGGAGCTGAAGGGCATATCAGCGACGGCGCGAGCGCTCGGCCTTCCCAAATCATCGGTAAGCCGGGCGTTGGCACGCTTGGAAGCCGCCGCCGGATCCGCCTTGGTCGAACGGTCCACACGGCATGTTCGGCTAACCGACGCAGGGGTGCTTTTTCACGCCCACGCCGTGCGCATTCTGGGTGACATCGCTGACGCGGAAACGGCCCTGGAGGGACTGGCGGGCGCGCCGCGCGGACTGCAACCTTTGCCTTGCGGAGCCCGTTGCGCTTGGCGAGCCTTACTCCCCAGGCCTTCACGGCGGACCATTTCG
>JAIEPP010000420.1 GCA_019748335.1 Xanthobacteraceae bacterium | reverse complement strand
CTTCACCCGCTCCAAAGAACCTCTGGCGGCCGAGCGGCACGCATGTGGCGCGAACAATCAAACGTCGCGGGCTCGTCGTGATAGGCGGTCATCCCACTATCCTGACTGCGGGTCCTCGGCGGGATAGACCACCGTCCCATCGTTGCGAACGATGGCGCCGGGTGTCAGACTCGCCACATCGACATGCGCTTTTCCGAGAATGTGTTTCACCTGCTGCCTTGCTGCCAGAAGATAGTCGGCAATGATCCGGCGGTGGCACCGCCACCAGACCGCTTCAGCGCACATGATCACGCACCGATGCTCGCTGCCGCGTTCCCGGAGCCGGGCCAGGCCGGCGGCGAAAGGGGCTGTCAGGGCGTAGTCCGCATAGTTCCGAAAGCTGCGCACCCGCCAATAGGTGTTGGGCGAGGACTCCGTGCCACCCGACTTTCCCCGCAGGCCGCCGAGTTCTGCGATATGCTGATAGCCGATCTGCCAAGGTTCCAGCGTTGCCGGGAGCGTTTCCTGATTAAATTGCGGGTTGGTGCGCGACCGCGGCATCGACCTTACGTCGATAACGAGATCGACGCCGGACTCGCGCAAGAGATCGACAAATTCGACGATCGTCCTGGTCGAGTGGCCTATGGTGAAAAAGGTGTTCGTGTCTTTGCTCCGACGGGCGAAGGCATGACGAGCCAGCGTCGCCGTCGACTCTAGGCGCCCGATTCCAAAAGCAAAAGCGCCAGCTCCCGACAAAATGCAACGATTTCGCGGAACCGATAGCGAGCTCAGCGGTTGGGGTGCGCATGCCGCTCAAAGGTTCAGTGCGAGAACCGCTTTCTTTGCAGTTCTTCGGCGGCATCGGATCGAACGACCGTGCCCAAGAGCTTCAAGGTCCATGATCGCGTGAGCTGGAATTCCGAGGCGGGGCGCGTCAGCGGCACGATCACCCGCGTGCATACTCGCGAGTTCGAGGTCAAAGGCTATACCCACCATGCGAGCCCGGCCGATCCACAATACGAGATCAAGAGCAGCAAGACGGATCATATCGCCTTCCACAAGGGTGCCGCGCTCACCAAGCTTGGCGATTGACGCCCCCATTGTCAGGCGTGCTCGATGATCGACAATGACCGGCCGGCGCCCGAGCGTTCGAAATCGTTGTCTTTTCCGGTCGAGCCGCTCCGTGCAGAGCTTAGCGATGCCGACGATCGCATCCGCCTCAATCACTGGATGCCGCCACAACAGGGAATTGCGCCTCGGATTCGCATTGGCCGGCGCTGGATCAACACGCTGTGGGGCCTACCGATCGCAGCCGCGGCGTTGCTCTGCCTGATTGCCTTGGCTCAAAGTCTGCGTGAACTTCCCGGCGTAGAGGCCTTTATCCGGCAGCATCCCGGCATTGCGCAGGGGGCGCCGTCGGTCGATTCGGGGTTCCCGTGGTGGCTGCAGCTTCAGCACTTCCTGAATATGTTCTTCATGCTGTTCATCACGCGGTCCGGGCTGCAAATCCTGGCTGACCATCCACGGCTCTATTGGGGCCGCGATTGCACGCCGGGGACCGACTGGTTCCGCTTCCAGGTTCCGGTGCCGACGGGACGCGTCTGGACCGCCAAGGACGATTCCGTCACTCTGCCGACATGGCTCGGCATTCCCGGCCTGCGCCACACACTCGGGCTGTCGCGCTGGTGGCATTTCTCGGTCAACCTGCTGTGGCTGATCAACGGCGTTGCCTTTTATGCGTTGCTGTTTTCTACCGATCAGTGGCGCAGGCTCGTGCCGTTGACCTGGGAAGTTTTCCCGGCCGCAGTCTCAACGGCGATCCAGTATGCGTCACTGAACTTTCCGGTCGACCATAGCTGGACCCGCTACAACGGCCTCCAGCAGCTCAGCTATTTCATCACGGTGTTCATCGCGGCACCGGTCTCCATCGCGACCGGTTTGATGCAGAGCCCCGCGATCTCCAACGCGCTGGGATGGGTAGGCAGGCTGTTCAACCGGCAGGCGATGCGGTCGGTTCATTTCATCTCCTTCGCCTGGTTCGTGGGCTTCATTCTGGCGCATGGCGTCATGGTGTTCGTCACCGGCATCCGGCAAAACACCAATCACATGTTCGCCGGCGTGGAGAACGCGTCATGGACGGGTTTTCCGCTGTTCGTGCTGGCGATGGCTATTCTGGCGATCGCCTGGCTTGTGGCTTCTCCCTTCACCATTCGGCACGCCCGGCTGGTGCAGCGTACCGGCGCGTTCATGATCGGCTGGATCATGGGGCTGGCTGAAGGCTGGGATCCCCGCTCACAGCTCACCAGGAAAGACATCTCCCCTTACTTCTGGCCAAACGGCACGATGCCCAACTCCAGGGAGTTTGACGATCTCGTCGCAGAGCAGTTCGCCGGCTACAGGCTGCGGATCAGTGGTTTGGTCGGGGCTCCGCAGGAATTCTCTCTGGCCCAACTCAAAGCGATGCCGAAGCGGCAACAGATCACGACTCATTTCTGCATCCAGGGCTGGTCGGGCGTCGCCGAATGGGGCGGCGTTGCCATGCGCGATATCTTGAATCTCGTAAAACCGACGCCCGAGGCTCGCTACGCCGTGTTCTATTCGTTGGCCGACGGCGCCGATGGCGGACGCTACTATGATGTCCACAAGATCGAGAACATGCGCCACGCGCTCACGATCCTCGCCTACGAGATGAACCACGCGCCCGTCAGTGTATTGCATGGCGCGCCGTTGCGGCTGCGATGCGAGAATGAATTGGGCTTCAAGATGGTCAAGTGGATCGCGGCGATCGAATTCGTGCACGACTACAACGATCTCGGTGCGGGCCAGGGTGGCTATAATGAGGACCACGAATTCTACGGTTATCGGATGCCGATCTGACTGTCCTTGGATGACGATCCTGCTTCGCGACCACATATCAGGTGCGGGATATCAGCAAATTGGAACTGCCGACGTCATGCTGCGCGCATCTGCAGCTACTGGAGGGACCCAGCCATGCCACGAGAAAATTTCGATACCTCCAGCGATTGGAGCCAGCGTCAACGGGCTCTGTCCAGATGGGACAACGAAGGAGGCGCCGGGCCCGATGGTCCCGCTACGGTTTCGGCGCGCGACAGCGAGCGAATTGAAATTCCGGAGCTGACCAATGCCGAACTCGTAACGCTGCGTATCCGTGTCATCGCGTTGGAAAATCTGATGATTTCTCTGCTGGCGATAGCCTCGGATGACCAACTCAAATTGGCTCGCGAAATGGCAGGGTATATCTCCCCACGGCCCGGCTTTACTCAACACCCTCTGACGATTCATGCGGCTGCCCACATGGTCGATCTCGTGGAGCGCGCCGATCATTTTCGAGACTTCGAATCTTGAATAGTGTCCCGCTCGACAAGCTCTCGATCATGAAAGATTTCTTCGACGCATTCACGTTCACTGCCGGTCAAAACAGCCCGTGCTGCACTACGAATAACAGGACCGCCATCACCCTCGCTTGCCCCGCACCGAAGTCCGTGTAATCCGCACCCGGCCGTGGGTGCGCGGCAAGAACTGCGCGCCGCGCGCGCTCAAAAACTCCAGCATCGCGCGGGCGGGCGGCAGCAGGACCTTGTCCTTGCGCGAGAGCACGAACCACTGCCTGACCACGGGAAGGCCCGCCACGTCCAGCGTCACCAGCCGCCGTTCGTCGAGTTCGGTCGCCACCGTGTGCGCCGAGATGAAGGCGATGCCGAGCCCGGCGATCACCGCCTGCTTGATGGTCTCGTTGCTGCTCATCGCCATGCCGAGGTTCGGACGGACGCGGGCGGTCTCGAACAGTTGCTCCATCAGGCCGCGGGTGCCCGAGCCGGGTTCACGCAGCAGAAAGGTCTCGTCGGCGAGATCGCTGAGGGCGAGGCGGGATTTTCGCGCCAGCCGGTGGCTGGTCGGCGCGATGATGACGTGGGGATGGTCGCCGATCAGGTGGACGTCCATCTCGATGTCGGCGGGCGGGCGGCCCATGATCGCGAAATCGAGATCGTAGCCGCGCAACGCATTGCCGATCTCCTGCCGGTTTCCGATGAAGAGCGAGACGTCGACCTTCGGGTAGAGTTTTGAAAAGCCGGAGATCATGAACGGCACGAAATATTTCGCGGTGCTGACGGCGCCGATCGAGATCTTGCCCGCGGTCTTGCCCGCCATCATTTCCAGCGAGGTCTCGCAATCCGCGATCGCGGCCTCGATACGCTCGGACAGCGCCAGCACTTCGCGCCCGGCGTCGGTCAACAGCATGCCGTCGCTGGTGCGCTGAATCAGCGGCAGTCCCGCCAGCGTCTGCAGATTGCGAATCTGCAGCGTGACCGCGGGCTGGGTCAGATGCAGTTTTTTCGCCGCCGCCGTGACCGAGCGATCGCGGTGAACGGCAGCCAGCGCGCGCAACTGGCGAAGGGTCAATTCCCGCGGAAACCGGTTTGCCATTGGCCCAACCTCTATAAGGAAAACTTTGCTCCGGCCAAAGATAAGAAAATTTCACTAATTTGGCAAACTGGGTTGTTGTTGGTGCGCGGACGGCCTCACGGCACGACGCTTTGAAATGGGCCCCGCAGAGGGCATGGACAGGGGAACGGCCATGGATGAACGCGTGACGCTGCGTTCGCATCTCGATCGCCCGGGGGCGGAGACGCCTGATGGGGCCGCGGTCGCCGCCGTGATCGAGGCGATTGCCGCCGCGTCGATCGAGCTTGCCGGCCTCATTGCCGACGGCCCGCTGGCCGGCATCACCGGCCGCCTCAGCGGCGTGAATTCCGACGGCGATGCGCAAAAGGACATCGATCTTGCCGCCGACCGGATCATGCGCCGCGCGCTGGCCGCAACGCCGGTCGCCGCGATCCTGTCCGAAGAGGCGGAATTGCCCGAAGTCCTCGACGCCGCCGCGCCGCTTTGCGTCGCGATCGATCCGCTGGATGGTTCCGCCAATCTCGAGAACAACATTTCGGTCGGGACCATCTTCTCGATCCGCCCGCGCGGCAACGATGTGGTCTCCACCTTCTTCGAGCCGGGCACCGCGCAGTGCGCCGCCGGCTTCGTGGTCTACGGCCCGCAGACCACGCTGGTGCTGGCACACGACAAGCGCGTCGACATCTTCATTCTCGACCGCCGCGCGCGCGAATTCCTGCTGGTGGCGAAGGGCGTCAGGATCGCACCGAATACGCCGGAATTCGCCATCAACGCGTCGAACCGGCGGCACTGGCACGGACCGGTCCGGGCCTATATCGACGAATGCCTGGCCGGCACCGGCGGCAACGGCGGCGCCGATTTCAACATGCGCTGGATCGGCTCGCTGGTGGCGGAGGCGCTGCGCATTCTCGTCCGCGGCGGCGTGTTTCTCTATCCCGCCGATGCGCGTCCCGGCTATCGCGAAGGACGGCTGCGGCTGCTGTATGAAGCGCACCCGATGGCGCTGGTCATGGAGTGGGCGGGAGGTGCCGCGACCACCGGCCGCCGCCGCATTCTCGAACTCTCGGCGCGAACGCCGCACCAGCGGGTGCCGCTGATCATGGGCTCGGTCCGTGGCGTGCGCGACGTTACCGCCATTCACGAAGGCATCGAACCGATGTTCGACAATAGCGACGCGCCGCTGTTCGCGCGACGCGGCCTGTTTCGCTGATCGGGATCAAAGATATGTCGCGCAGCTATCCCATCATCTCGATCACGGGTTCTTCGGGCGCCGGCACCACGTCGGTGAAGAAGACCTTCGAGAACATCTTCCGCCGCGAGAAGGTGGCCGCCGCCTATATCGAGGGCGATGCGTTTCATCGCTACAACCGCGTCGAGATGCGGACGCGGATGCAGGAGGAGGGCGAGAAGGGCAACAAGACCTTCAGCCACTTCAGCCCGGAAACCAACCTATTCGAGGAACTTGAAAAGGTCTTCCGCGATTATGGAGAATCCGGCACCGGCACCACCCGCCATTACGTTCACGACGAGGACGAGGCCAAACTCTACGGCGCGGCGCCCGGCACCTTCACCGCATGGGGCCCGCTGCCGGAAAAATCCGACCTGCTGTTCTACGAAGGCCTGCATGGCGCCGTGGTGACCGACAAGGTCAACATCGCCCAACATGCCGACCTCAAGATCGGCGTCGTGCCCGTCATCAATCTGGAATGGATTCAGAAGCTGCATCGCGACCGCCGGGATCGCGGCTACACCCAGGAAGCCGTCACCGACACCATCCTACGGCGGATGCCCGACTACGTGAACTACATCTGTCCGCAATTCGCCGAGACCGACATCAACTTCCAGCGGGTGCCGACGGTCGATACCTCGAATCCCTTCATCGCGCGCTGGATCCCGACGCCGGACGAATCGATGGTGGTGATCCGGCTGAAGAACCCGCGCGGCATCGATTTCCCCTACCTGCTGTCGATGATCCCCAACAGCTTCATGTCGCGCGCCAATTCGATCGTGATCCACGGCGCCAAGCTGGATCTCGCGATGCAGCTCATCCTCACCCCGCTGATCCTGCAACTCATCGAACGAAAAAGGCGCAACGCATGAACGCCCCAGCTCTCGCCTGTATTGCCAGCCGTCCCGATGTTTCGCACGCCGAGATGGCCAACGCGATCCGCTTTCTCGCGATCGACGCCGTCGAGAAGGCGAAGTCCGGCCACCCCGGCATGCCGATGGGCATGGCCGATGTCGCCACCGTGCTGTTCACGCGCTTTCTCAAGTTCGATCCAGCAGATCCTGCATGGCCGGATCGCGACCGCTTCGTGCTGTCGGCGGGGCACGGCTCGATGCTGCTGTATGCGCTGCTGCATCTGACCGGCTACGAAGGCGTCACGCTCGATGAGCTCAAGGCGTTCCGGCAGTGGGGATCGAAAACCCCGGGCCATCCCGAATACGGCCATACGCCGGGCGTGGAAACGACCACGGGTCCGCTGGGGCAGGGCATCGCCACCGCGGTCGGCATGGCGCTGGCCGAACGGCTGATGCACGCCCGCTTCGGCGAGGATTTCGTCGACCACTTTACGTATGTCATCGCCGGTGACGGTTGCCTGATGGAAGGCCTCAGTCACGAAGCGATATCGCTGGCGGGTCACCTCAAACTCAACCGCTTGATCGTCTTGTTCGACGACAACGAAATCTCGATCGACGGCGCGACGTCGCTGTCGTGTTCGGACGACCAGCTCGCGCGGTTTGCGGCTTCGGGCTGGTCGGCCTGCCGGATCGATGGCCACGATCCCGCAGCCATCGCCGCGGCCATCGAGCAGGCCCGGCACAGCGAGCGGCCGTCGCTGATCGCCTGCCGCACGCTGATCGGCTTTGGCGCGCCGAACCGGCAGGGTTCGGAAAAGGCGCATGGCGCGCCGCTCGGGCCCGAGGAAATCGGGAAGACCCGCGATGCGCTGAATTGGCCGCACGCGCCGTTCGAGGTACCGGATGCGGTGCGCGATGCCTGGCGCGAAGCCGGCCACCGCGGACATCACGCGCGCCGTGCCTGGATCGAGCGCACCCGGCGTCCCCATTCGGGAGGACGTTCGGCGTTTCATGATGCGTTGAACAAAAATCTGCCCTGCGGTTACACCGACGCGATGGCGCGGATCCGCAGTCGCTTCGGCGCTGATCGGCCAGACATCGCGACCCGGCAGGCCTCGCAGCTCGTGATCGACACCATCGCCGAAGCCTTGCCGAATTTTCTTGGCGGCTCCGCCGATCTGACCCACTCGAATCTGACCAAGGTGAAAACGCATCAGCCGATAAAGGTGGGCTCGTTTGCCGGAAACTATGTCCATTACGGCGTCCGCGAGCATGCGATGGCGGCGGCGATGAACGGCATCGCGCTGCATGGCGGCTTTGTCCCTTATGGCGGCACGTTTCTCACCTTTGCCGATTACAGCCGCCCGGCGATCCGGCTCGCCGCGCTGATGGGCATCCGCGTCATCCACGTCATGACGCATGACTCCATCGGCCTCGGCGAAGACGGGCCGACCCATCAGCCGGTCGAGCATCTCGCATCGCTGCGCGCGATCCCGAACCTGCTGGTGTTTCGGCCGGGCGACGCCATCGAGACCGCGGAGGCCTGGGATTGCGCGTTGCGCGCCAAGGCCAGCCCGTCGGTGCTGTGCCTGTCGCGGCAGGCGCTGCCGGCCTTTCGCGACGCGATCGGCGATGCCAATCGGGTGGCGACGGGCGCCTATGTCGTGGTCGAGCCGGAAGGCGAGCGTGATGTCACGCTGATCGCGACCGGCTCCGAAGTCACCATGGCGCTGAAGGCCGCCAGGCTGCTCGCCAGCGACAACGTCCGCGCGGCCGTTGTCTCGGCGCCGTGTTTCGAATTGTTCCGCCAGCAATCGCGCGACTACCAGGCATCCGTTCTGGGGCGAGCCCCGCGGATCGGCATCGAGGCGGCCGTCGAAGGCGAGTGGGGACGCTGGCTCGGCGACGGCGGCGAATTCGTCGGGATGACCGGGTTCGGCGCGTCGGCGCCGGCCGAGGTGCTCTATCGCGAATTCGGCATCACGGCCGAGGCGGTCGCGACCAAAGCGCTGCAAGCCATCGCGCGGTCGAAGATCGCGGCGGCGGGTTGATGAAATCCTTCTGAAAACGTGGAGGCACCGATGGCACGAATTACCCTGAGGCAGTTGCTGGATCACGCCGCCGAGCATGGCTATGGCGTGCCGGCCTTCAACATCAACAACATGGAGCAGGGGCTCGCGATCATGGACGCGGCGGCCGCGGTCGATGCGCCCGTCATCGTCCAGGCCTCGCGCGGCGCGCGCGCCTACGCCAATGACATCATGTTGTCGAAGATGATCGACGCGCTGGAGGAAATGTACCCCCAGATCCCGCTCTGCCTGCATCAGGACCACGGCAACGAGGAATCGACCTGCGCCACCGCGCTTCAGCACGGCTTCACCTCCGTGATGATGGATGGCTCGCTGAAGGCGGATGCAAAGACAGCGGCGGAATATGGATACAATGTCGATATCACCCGCCGCGTCGTCGACATGGCGCACTGGATCGGCGCCTCGGTGGAGGGTGAACTCGGCGTGCTCGGTTCGCTCGAACATGGCGGCGGCGAGCAGGAAGACGGCCACGGCGTCGAAGGCAAGGTCAGCCACGACCAGTTGTTGACCGATCCGGACCAGGCGGTCGATTTCGTTCGCGCCACCAAGGTCGACGCGCTGGCGATCGCGATGGGCACCTCGCACGGCGCCTACAAGTTCTCGCGCAAGCCCGACGGCGATATCCTCGCCATGAACGTCGTCGAGGAAATCCATCGCCGGCTGCCGAACACCCATCTGGTGATGCACGGCTCGTCCTCGGTGCCGCAGGCGCTGCAGGACATCTTCAACCAATTCGGCGGCGAGATGCCGCAGACCTGGGGCGTGCCGGTCGAGGAGATCGCCCGCGGCATCAGGCACGGCGTTCGCAAGGTCAATATCGACACCGACTGCCGGCTGGCGATGACGGCGGCCTTCCGAAGAGTCGGCAGCCAGAGCAAAAGCGAATTCGATCCGCGCAAATTCCTGAAGCCGGCGATGGACGCGATGCGCGACCTCTGCCGCGAGCGCTTCGAGCAGTTCGGCACCGCCGGCCATGCCTCAGGGATCAAGGTGCTGCCGCTGGCCGAGATGGCCAAACGCTATCGCAGCGGCAGCCTCGATCCACGCGTGGGATCGATGGCCGACGCCGCCGAATGAGACCGACAATTTTACGCTGCGCCGCCACTTGAACCCGAGGAGACCCACATGAACGACCTCTCGATGACCATCCGTGGCAAGGATCGCTACAAGTCCGGCGTGATGGAGTACAAGAAGATGGGCTATTGGGAACCCGACTACGAGCCCAAGGACATCGACATCATCGCGCTGTTCCGGGTGACGCCGCAGGATGGCGTCGATCCGATCGAGGCTTCGGCAGCCGTTGCCGGTGAATCCTCGACCGCGACCTGGACCGTGGTGTGGACCGATCGCTTAACCGCCGCCGAAAAATACCGCGCGAAATGCTACCACGTCGATCCGGTGCCAAACTCGCCGGGGCAGTACTTTGCCTACATCGCCTACGATCTCGATCTGTTCGAGAATGGTTCGATCGCCAACCTTTCGGCCTCGATCATCGGCAACGTGTTCGGCTTCAAGCCGCTGAAGGCGCTGCGGCTGGAGGACATGCGGCTGCCGGTCGCCTATGTGAAGACGTTCCAGGGGCCGGCGACCGGTATCGTGGTCGAGCGCGAGCGAATGGACAAGTTCGGCCGCCCATTGCTCGGCGCCACCGTGAAACCAAAACTGGGGCTGTCCGGCCGCAACTACGGCCGCGTGGTCTATGAGGCGCTGAAAGGCGGCCTCGATTTCACCAAGGACGACGAGAACATCAACTCGCAGCCCTTCATGCACTGGCGCGAGCGTTTTCTCTATTGCATGGAGGCCGTCAACAAGGCGCAGGCCGCCACCGGCGAGATCAAGGGCACCTACCTCAACGTCACCGCCGGCACCATGGAGGACATGTACGAGCGCGCCGAGTTCGCCAAGCAACTCGGCTCGGTCGTCATCATGATCGACCTCGTGATCGGCTACACCGCGATCCAGTCGATGGCGAAATGGGCGCGGCGCAACGACATGATCCTGCATCTGCACCGGGCAGGGCACTCTACCTACACAAGGCAGCGTAACCACGGCGTCTCGTTCCGCGTTATCGCCAAATGGATGCGGCTCGCCGGGGTCGATCACATCCATGCCGGCACCGTGGTCGGCAAGCTGGAGGGCGATCCCGCCACCACGCGCGGCTATTACGACATCTGCCGCGAGGACCATAACCCGATGCGGCTCGAACACGGCGTGTTCTTCGAGCAGAATTGGGCCAGCCTCAACAAGATGATGCCGGTGGCCTCCGGCGGCATCCATGCCGGCCAGATGCACCAGTTGCTCGATCATTTGGGAGAAGACGTCGTGCTGCAATTCGGCGGCGGCACCATCGGTCACCCCATGGGCATCCAGGCCGGCGCCACCGCCAACCGCGTCGCGCTGGAAGCGATGATCCTGGCCCGCAACGAAGGCAGGGACTACCTGCACGAGGGCCCGGAAATTCTCGCCAGGGCGGCGCAAACCTGTACGCCGCTGAAAGCCGCGCTCGAGGTCTGGAAGGACGTTACCTTCAATTACGAGTCGACCGACATGCCCGACTACGCCCCCACCGCCAGCGTCTCGATGTAAGGAGCACGACCATGCGCGTTACCCAAGGTGCCTTTTCATTCCTGCCAGATCTGACCGACGAACAAATCTCGGCGCAGGTTCAATATTGCCTCGGCAAGGGCTGGGCGGTGAACATCGAATTCACCGACGATCCGCATCCCCGCAATACCTTCTGGGAAATGTGGGGACTGCCGATGTTCGACCTGCGCGACGCCGCCGGCGTGCTGATGGAGCTGAACGAATGCCGCAAGGTCTATGGTAACAGCTACATCCGGATGTCGGCATTCGACTCCAGTCCCGGCTGGGAGTCGGTGCGGCTGTCTTTCCTCGTCAACCGGCCAAAGGACGAGCCCGGATTCCGGCTGGAGCGGCACGAGGTCGAGGGCCGCAATATCCGCTACACCACGAAGTCCTACGCGACCGACCGTCCCGAGGGCATCCGATACGGTGGCAAATGAGCGTGTCGGCCGCACCGTCAGCCGTCGCGCCTGCGGCCGGCGGACCATTGCCGATCGAGCGGGTCGATCTGCGCCGCGAGTTCAACGAGGTCGGGATCGGGGAGGTGCTCGACCAGCTCGATCGCGAGTTGATCGGGCTGAAGCCGGTCAAGACCCGGATTCGCGAGATTGCCTCGCTGCTGCTGATCGAACGCATCCGCAAGCGCATGGGGCTGACGTCGGAGGTGCCGACGCTGCACATGTCGTTCACCGGCAATCCCGGCACCGGCAAGACCACGGTGGCGCTGCGCATCGCCAGCATCCTGCACAAGCTCGGCTTCGTCCGCCGCGGGCAGGTGGTGTCGGTGACGCGCGACGAACTGGTCGGGCAATATATCGGCCACACCGCGCCGAAGACCAAGGAGATCCTGAAAAAGGCGATGGGCGGCGTGCTGTTCATCGACGAGGCCTATTACCTGCACCGGCCCGACAACGAGCGCGACTACGGCCAGGAGGCGATCGAGATCCTGTTGCAGGTGATGGAGTCGCAGCGCGAGGACCTGGTGGTGATCCTTGCGGGCTACGGCGACCGCATGGACAAGTTCTTCGGCAGCAATCCCGGCTTCCGCTCGCGCATCGCCCACCACATCGATTTCCCCGATTATGCCGACGACGAACTGCTCGCCATCGCCGAACTGATGCTCGGCGACATGAACTACAAGTTCAGTGCCGACGCGCGCGCCGCCTTCGTCCGCTACATCACGTTGCGCAAGACCCAGCCGCTGTTCTCCAACGCCCGCTCGATCCGCAACGCGCTCGACCGCATGCGCCTGCGCCAGGCCAACCGCCTCGTCGCCGATCTCGACCGCGTGCTGACGGCGGACGAGATCATGTCGCTGGAGGCGCCGGACGTGCTGGCGAGCCGGGTGTTTTCGAACGCTCCGTAAGGCTTTCCGTCATGACGGTCTAACGTTACCTCAGTCCCGGGGCGATGCAGATGCTCTAGTTTTTTAGGGCAGAAAGCTGATCCGTATCGTGTCGCGCGCGCAAACTCGCGATCTTGTCTGGATCAGCGGTGCCGCCGCGAGTCACCGTCTCTGCCAACTCTTCGAAGTAGTGCTCGTGCCCCGGCGGCGACACCGTCATCAAGACGCGCGCCGGTTTGTCGCTCGCGTTCGCAATGTTGTGCGGCACGCCAGGCGGCAGGAACAGATAAGTCCAGGGCGTGGCGCGCAGACGCTCGCCACCGACCTGCCAGTCTAATTCGCCATCCAGCACATAGAATGTCTCCTCCTGCACTCGATGCACGTGTAGTCCGGTGGAGAAGCCAGGCGGGATTGTCCATTCGAACATGGAGGTGTGCTTCGTGTCGTCGCCGGTGACGAGAAACGCCATCGGGTGGCCTGCTAGTCTTACGCTTTTTCCCTGGCCGGGGCGTCTTTGGTCGCTACCGGGAGGAAAGCGGACGTAGCCTAAGGGTCGGGATCGGTAGCGATTGACACAAAGCGGACATTGGCTCTACCAGGCGAACAGGGGAGTTTTTTTGGTTCCGGATTTAACTCGCAGCGCGGGTATAAAGCTTAACTAACAAGCTTAACCAACGAATCCCCTTGCCTCTGAAATATGCGCGAATAACAAATAGCAACGCGCATTTCTAAGGATTTTATCTCCGGTGACTTCCAACCCAAGGATAATTTGCCATGGCGCAGTCAACCAGACACCCCCTCTTTAGTACAACCAATCTTGAACGTGAGATCGAAGTCGAATTCCGAAACCGACCGCCGGTTCGCGAAGCGCAGCCGAGTGATTTCCCGCCGCCTGCCGTGCACGCGCCGGCTCTTTCTATGCCGGACTATGTCGAGCATCGGGAGGGGGCCACGGAAATCGGCAAGCTGTCGGCAGAAGCCGTGGTCCGGGAGTACGAATCTGCGGCGAAGGAAATCGAGACCATGGGAGTGGAACTGATCGAGCGCGTCAGACAATGCGAGGATATGACCCGCGATGCGCTCTCCGTTATCGATGAGATGAAGCAAACCGCTACGCGCTACCGCACGGAAGCCAAGCGCATCTTTCTTGAGATTGAGGACTGTTCGCTAGTAACGGCGGAGGTCCGAAAGGTCTGCAACGAACTGAGCGAAAAGATCGCGGGGCCGGCAGCGGCGCAGAAGCCAAAGAAGGTGAAATCGGCGCCGCCATCCAACGATTCCTAGTTGCCTATCTTTGCTATTCGCCAATGAAGGATGGCCCGATGTCAGCGCGTGCCGTCAATGCACCGCAGAGCGTTAGAGCTCGCCGCGTCGAGGCTACCATCATGGGAGAAAATGCCTGCTGACACGTGGCTGACCGTGACGCAGACTCCCCGTCTAATCCGCGCCGAGAAGAGCCGGACCCGTGCCCGACTCAATCGCCTAGCGGGGAGGGCAAGATCGAACGTAAGCGCGAGCGACGCAATCAGGGCGAGGTATATCTTTTCAAAAGCCGTCGTGAGCAACGGCACGAACAGCCTCGCACTTATAGGTGCTCAAAGTTCGGATTTCCCAGCTGTGGCACTTCATGGCACTTAGCGCCAGTTGTTGCGGTGCGGCGCCCTGTCCGCTGTCGGGCGCAAACCGGAAGTGATCGGCAGATGGCTAAATGGCTAAAGTGACGCGATTGACCCTGAGCGGAAGTCACGGCTGAAACTGGCGGGTCTGAGGACCATCTGTGAGAAACGTCACAGACGCTTGTTCGCGCTATTGCGATCAAGGGGGTGAATGATAGGGTCGGTTCACCGCCGATTTGGAATTTCAAATGCGAGCCGTCGCGGCCGTTATTTTAGCGATCTGGTCGACTTGGCTCTTCACTTAGCCTGCGCTTGCCGAGAAGCGTGTTGCGCTGGTGATCGGCAACTCGGCCTATCAGAAAGTGGCCAAGCTCAGTAATCCCGCGAACGACGCGGCGGCTGTTGCGGCCATGTTCAAGTCAGCGGGGTTTGATTCGGTAGAATCCAAACTGAACCTGACCGTCGCCGAGTTACGCAAGAGCTTGCGCGACTTCGGCAATAGGAGCCGAGATGCGGATGTGGCCGTCGTCTATTACGCTGGGCACGGCATCGAGCTGGACGGCACAAATTATCTTATTCCGGTTGACGCGACGCTTGAGACGGATGCCGACGTGTTGGACGAAACTCTGTCGCTCGACCGGATGCTATTTGCGGTCGAACCAGCCAAGCAGCTGCGGCTCGTTATTCTGGATGCTTGCCGGGACAATCCATTCGCCAAAACGATGAAACGAACCATTGCATCCCGTGCGGTTGGACGCGGCCTCGCCAAGGTCGAACCTTCCAGCCCGAACACAATGATCGCGTTTGCGGCGAAGGCAGGATCAACGGCATCTGATGGCGACAGCAAGAACAGTCCGTTTGCAAAGGCGCTGGTCGATCATCTGACCAAACCCGGTCTCGATCTGCGCAAGGCGTTTGGCTTCGTACGCGACGATGTTTTGAAGGAAACAGGGAATGCGCAAGAGCCATTTGTATATGGCTCGCTGGGCGGCAACGACGTTACGCTAGTACCAGCAGCGCCTGCGGTTGTCGCTGCACCTGTCGACCAAGATGCCACGATGCGACGTGATTACGACTATGCCGAGCGAATTGGCACGAAACCAGTGTGGGATGCCTTCATTGAGAAGTATCCGTCTGGATTCTTCACCGCGCTGGCCAAAGCGCAGCGTAACAAGCTTTCAGCGGAAGCGGCTCGGATTGAGGCCACCAACAAGGCAAGGGCAGCTCAGGAAGAACAGACCCGCCTGGCCATTGAGGGTGCTAAGGCTGCCGAACAAGCGAAGGCCGCCGAACAAGCAAGAGCGACCGAGAAGGCCCGTGTCGCAGCAGAGTTGGCCAAGCAAGCCCAAGAGGCGAAGGTCGCAGAAGCCGAACGTGCCAAGGCGGCAGCAACTGCAATGGCTGCCGAAAAGGAAGCCGCACGTATTAAGATGCTCGAAGAAACGAAGGCCGCCGCCGAAGATAAGTTGGCTGCGCTGACACCGCAGGCTGATAAAATCGGCCAACCAACGGCAATCGATCTTCCTCGGTCACTACAATCCGAATTACGCCGAGTTGGCTGTAACGCTGGATCTGTTGACGGCAATTGGAGTACTTCCTCCCAAAAGGCGCTTGATCTCTTCAACAAGCACGCAGGCATGAAACTGGATGTGAAGGTTGCCAGCGTCGATGCGCTTGATGCCGTCAAATCAAAAGCCGGACGCATCTGTCCGTTGATTTGCGATCATGGCTTCAAGGCCGATGGCGAGCGTTGCACGAAGATTACCTGCCGCGCGGGTTACGAGGTCGGTGACGACAACACGTGCGGAAAGATAGAAGTGAAAAAACCTACGGCCAAACGCGACGAACCGAAGCGCGAACGATTAGAGCGTGCAAAGGCGGACGCTGCTCCCCAGAAGCCGCAGGCGTCAGGTCAGGTTATCTGCGGTCAGCAAGGATGCAGGCCAGTGCGGTCGGGCTGTCGGATCGAACGCAAACCAACGGGCTCTGGTTTTGGGCCTGGCGATAATATGCAGGAGGTTTGCAACTGACAAACACAGTGGACAAAAAACTGAAAACTAGGCTTGGCTTTGCCAGCTTTTTAATTGTTGCCGCGCATGATTCTTCTCCTGGCGCTGAACGGACATGGGTACCGCCCAAATTGATGTCCGTTACTGAATGTGGATCGGACGCCTAGCGACGCATGGGTCTGCGGTCTGACCCGTTAAAATCCAAGAGCTATAACGAGAGGCTGAAGTCGGGGTGTTTGTTGCGGTCCGTTGGCCAGCAATTCGTCGTGATGCTGTCACCGCCGCGCATTCTCCGCACTTTCCAAACGTATGGAAAACAACTTTCGCGGCTCCGCCGATGGAGTGGAAGGCGTAACGACCGGCTGATTCGCCGTCCGGATGCGTCGACTAACTGTCGTCGCGATCCAGATGCCGAGTGCCACCGCTATCAATCCGACGACGAGATTCCACGTGATCGGCTCGTCGAGCAGCGCCGCGCCGACCAAGGCCGCCGTGATCGGGTTGACGGTGACGGAGATCGCGACGCGGGTCGGCGTGGTCCGGCTCAGCGCGAAGGCCCAGAGGTAGAATGTCAGCGCGCTTCCGAACAGGCCGAGATAGATCACGGCCAGCCATTGCGGTGTGGCGAAGGCCGCGACCGGTTCGAAACTGCCGCGGACCGCGGCGACGGTGATCAGAAACAGCGCACCGGCGCTCATGCCCATGGTGGTGAACGGAATGGGTCCCGAGCGCGCGACGAACGGTTTGGACCAGACGCTGTAGAGCGCCATGCAGAACGCGGCGCCAACCATCAAGGCGTCGCCACGCCACGCGCCCGAGGGTGCCGAGGCGAGACTCGAGAGCAGCGCGACCGCGACACCAGAGCTGGCGATCAGGACGCCCGCGGTCTTGCGCAGGGTCAGATGCTCGACGCCGAGCGCTGCCGCGAC
>JAIEPP010000178.1 GCA_019748335.1 Xanthobacteraceae bacterium | reverse complement strand
GAGGCATAGACCGGGGTCGTGTCCTTGATCAATTTTGTCAGTTTGGCATTTTCCACCAGCGCCTTGCCGATCAGGGTTTCCGTTTGCTTTTTCGCTTCGGGCTCGGGCTCAGCAACGATCCGGTAGGCCAGATACCTGATTTCAAAAATACTGCGGTTGATGCGCGCGATCGTGCTTACGCTTTTCGCGTCCTTCGCGAGAAATCCGGTATACCCACCGTCAATCGCGGTCATTTGGCCGGTAGCGTACCAGACGCCTCCGAGCACCATGACGCCGATCAGGACGATGACGCTCAGGATCTTGGTGAGGATGCGAAACTGTCCGAGAAACGCCATGATGATGCAGCCTTTGCTAATTCGCAGGCGGAATTGGATGCTGGTCAAATTTATCGCCTGTGCTTGGCTGATAGTGCCGTTCGCGGTTCATGATCGTGTTAAGTCTTCACTCCGTAATACTACCGGGGTCCGGGCGCGCTGGCCTCGTCGCGCATTAGGCAAAGGATGGCCTCCTGATTTCGAGCTATGGAACTGCGAGAGGTTCGCCACGCGACTGGCAGCAAAGAAGAAATACGGCCGCCTCCCTTATTTCTTGTTTTGAACCCGAAGGTTCGCTTATGACCACTCGCGACCCGATTCGCCCCTATAGGGTTCGCGCCCAAAAGGAGCCGCTATGGCCAATCAATGGGGTAGCATCTGCACTGCTGGCATTTGCCGCGACACCCGCTCTATCAGAGCGTCTGACGTCAATGAGGCCAATATGCCATCCGACGATAGCAACTCGGGTGGCTTTAAGGCCGTGCAAACCGCCTGCCGTCCTGCACGGGCGTCGGCGAGCGCGAGATAGGCCGGAACGATATCACCGTAAGGCAGCCAATTTGGCTTCCAGTCCACACGATCAGGTAGTTGACGTTCTACCTTGTTGAGGGCCACGCGCTTTCCCTTCAGATCGGTCACGGTCCTGATTGGGCTATCCTTCTGGACACTGATCGCTCCGTTCTTCGGCGAAGCCGGCTCAGACCCACGCATAAACGATGTTGGCGCCCGCCGCCTGCGCGAAGATCGGCGGCGCCTCCCCCACCAGACCGAAATCGGTAGAACCCACGCTGAGAGATTCGAGCAATTGAGGTCCCGCCCGAAACTCGGTCCATGTGGCCGTCCACCTCAGCGACGCCAGCTTGCGCTCAAGGATACCGCGTTCCTTCAGAAAGATAAACTTGCCGGCCCCTTCTGAGGCGTATTGCGGAATGCTTTGCCATCGGCTCAAGCGCGCCGAGCGAAGCCACCGATGTCAAGAACGAGTCCTGCTGCCATCAGTTGAAAACTGCGACGATCGACCATGGTCTGATTTCCTTTCGAGATTTTCTGGTCAGCCCCGACTTACCAGCTCGGCAATACCGCGCCCTTGAACTTGGCCAGAACGAATTCCTTTACCTCGGGCGTGTGGTAGCTCTCCACCAGGGTCTTCACCCACGGCTTGTCCTTGTCGGTCGCGCGGACGGCGATCAGGTTGACATACGGCCCCTTCGGGTCTTCCCGAAGGATCGGATCCTTCACGGGATCAAGCCCCGCCTGGGTCGCGTAGTTGGTGTTGATCGCC
This sequence comes from Xanthobacteraceae bacterium, assembly GCA_019748335.1. Taxonomy (GTDB): domain Bacteria; phylum Pseudomonadota; class Alphaproteobacteria; order Rhizobiales; family Xanthobacteraceae; genus Bradyrhizobium. The sequence continues at coordinate 15,398 of JAIEPP010000178.1, read as the reverse complement.
GCGGCATCGACATCGTCGAGCGCACGCGGCGCTTGTGCCGCATCGATTTCAATGAATTTGAGCTTCCTGGGATTGTCGATGATGTCGGAGATCTTCGGCTTGAACCCGACGCCATCCTTCAGCTTGATGACTTCCTTGTCACGCAGCAAGAGCAGCACCCGCCCGCCATTGGTGGGGTCGTTCGGAATCGAGACCGTGCCGCCGTTCGGGACATCGGACCAGCTCTTGTGCTTCTTCGAATAGACCCCGATCGGGAAGTTGACTGTGAGCCCCACCGATTCGATCTTGTAGCCGCGATCGGCCTTCTGGTTATCGAGGTAGGGCTGGTTCTGAAACGAGTTGGCCTGGAGTTCGCCGGCGTCGAGCGCTGCGTTCGGCACCACATAGTCCGAGAACTCGATCAGCTGAATATCCAGCCCCTTCTTCGCGGCGATCGGTTTTACGGCTTCGAGGATCTGGGCATGCGGCCCCGGCGTGACGCCAACCTTGATGGCTTCCGCCGCGGCACTCGCCGACCAGGCGGCGAGTACCGTCGAGGCAATTAGAACAGAACGAAACGACATTTTTGGCTCCGTAAACCTTGTGAATGTTCGGGATGGCGATCAAGCCGTCTTAGCTATTAAAGCCGGCCGGAATAAACGCCGGAATCTTCTCTTCGATGAACTGCTTGACCTCAGGCGAGTTGAAAATCTGGATGAAGGCCTTGAGCCGCGGATCGTCCTTCTTGTCGGGCCGTGCGGCGAAGCGCAGCACCAGCCCGTCATCGACGGTGCGATCGATGATCAGCGCCGATTTCGGATCGCCTCCGGCCGGGATCAGATAGGTGATATTGACGAGGCCCAACGTGACATCATCGAGTGAGCGATAGGTCTGCGCCGGATCAAGCTCGACGATCTTGAGGTTCTTGGGATTTTCGATGATGTCGAACTTGCTGACCGAAAAACCCTTGCCCGGTGTCAGCTTGATCAGGCCTGCACGCTCCAGCAGGATCAACCCGCGCGCACCGTTCAGCGGTTCATTGGGGATCGCCACGCTGTCGCCGGACTTGATTTCTTCGAGCTTCTTGACCTTCTTCGAAAACAACCCGACCGGAGCGATCACGCCGACCTTGTCGACCTGGACGAGATTGAACCCGCGTTGCTTGTTCTGAAGCGCCAAATAGGTCGCGTGCTGGAACAGATTGGCATCGACGTCGCCGCTGTTGACCACCTCGTTCAACGCGACCCAATCTCCCAGCTCGACAATCTTGACGTCCTGACCTTTTTCCTTGGCGAGCTTCGCGGCAAAGGCCGCCAATTGCCCGACCGGACCGGCGCTGGTTGCGATTTTCAGGGGCTCGCCAGCAACAGCGGGGGCAGTCAACGCAAGCGAGAGGCCGACTACCTGCGCCAGGCGCAAAAATCTCTTCATAGTCCTAAAGTCCGTTTCTTGTTGAGGGTAACGATGCGAAAATGATGCGCGCTGAACTGAGCACTGTCGAGGTGTCGACGAAAAAAGCGATAAGCGTACTGCCGCGTAGTCGCACGACGTCACAACTTTTCTGTACAAATGCCGCGTCGAGTTTATTGTTTCATCACGGTGCCGGCTGATGATCGCGCGTTGCGCCGTGTGAAGAGCACCAGTGTTTTACCAAGTACTTTCCCGGCATCAGACCAGCAGTGAAAGAATGCTGCATTCTAATTCTTCTGCAGCACGATCTATGTTTGCGCCGCTCGAATTCAAAACAACGTTATCCGCTCAAGCTGATACACAGCGTGTCGAGCATCGCAAAACATGTCTTGCCGGGAGTCGACCCATGCCCAAATCACGAGAACTGCGCTTCAACGCATTCAACATGACGGCCCCGAGCCATAACTGGGCGGGCCTGTGGTCGCACCCGCGTGACACGTCGATCAACTACAACTCGCTCGATTACTGGGTCGATTACGCCAGGACCGCCGAGCGCGGACTGCTCGACGGCATCTTCCTCGCCGATGTCTTCGGCGTCTATGACGTGTTCGGCGACAGTCCCGACACCGCCGTGCGTCATGCCGTGCAATTGCCGAACGCCGAGCCGACGCTGCTGGTTTCCGCCATGGCGCTGGCAACCAAGCATCTCGGCTTCGGCATCACCTCGAACCTGACGTTCGAGCACCCCTATCAGTTGGCCCGCCGCTTCTCGACGCTCGATCATCTCACCAACGGGCGCATCGGCTGGAACATCGTCACCGGGTATCTCGACAGCGGGGCTCGTGGCATGGGGCTGCCTGCTTCCCGCGTCCATGACGAGCGCTATGATGCCGCTGAGGATTTTCTCGAAGCTTCCTACAAATTGTGGGAAGGAAGCTGGGAGGATGATGCGGTCCGGCGCGATCGTGCCGCGCGCATCTTTGCCGATCCGGCAAAGGTCCATGCGATACACCACGAGGGAAGCCATTATCGCGTCGACGGCATTCACCTCGCCGAGCCGTCGCCGCAGCGGACGCCGCTGCTGTACCAGGCGGGCACGTCGAAGCGCGGCCGCGCTTTCGCCGCAAGACATGCGGAAGCGATCTTCCTCAACGGCCAGACCAAGCCGATCCTGGCGCGTGCCGCCCGCGAGATCAGAAGCGCGGCCAAGGAATTCGGCCGCGACCCCTATGACGTCAAGCTTTTTGCAGGAGCCACCGTAATCGTGGCGCCGACGCGCGCCGAGGCCGAAGACATCCTCGAAGACTACGCCCGGCATGTCGATCAGGCCGGCCAGCTTGCGCTGCTCTCGGGTTGGACCGGTATCGACTTCTCCACCTACCAGCCAGATCAAGCGGTGCAATATGTCGAAAGCAACGCCATCCAGTCGATGGTGGAGAATTTCACCATACGAAGCGACCGGCCGGTCAGGATCGGAGACCTCGCCACCCTCAGCCGTGTAGGCGCGCGTTCCCCGTTTGTGGTCGGCTCACCCCAAGATGTCGCGGACGAGTTGATCGCCTGGGCCGAGGAGACCGACGTCGACGGTTTCAACCTGTTTCGCCTGGTGGTGCCGGAAACGCTGAACGCCTTCGTCGACCTCGTGGTGCCGGAACTGCAGTCCCGCGGCGTCTACAAGACCGCCTATCGCGAAGGCACCTTGCGCGAAAAGCTGTTTCCGGGTCGAGGCGCCCGCCTGCCCGCGGTGCATCCGGCCGCGGGCTATCGTCGTCTGGCCGCATCTTCAGGGAGCGGCGTACGATCCGACGCCGCCGAATAGCCTATCCTCGATCGGCCATCCGGCGGTGCCCGACCAAGCCCCTCCTACCACGTCGCGATGTAAGTGCCGTTGAAGCGCTTATCGACAAACGCCTTCACTTCAGGGGAACGGTAGGCATCTATCAACTGCCTGACCCAGGGCTTGTCCTTGTCCTCGGCGCGCACGGCGATGATGTTGACCCACGGGCCGTCCGCGGCTTCGCGGGCGATCGCATCGACCGCCGGATTGAGGCCGGCCTGCACCGCGTAGTTGTTGTTGATCGAAACGACATCGACATCCTGCAGCGAGCGCGGCAGTTGCGCCGCGTCGAGTTCGACGAAGCGCAGCTTTTTCGGATTGTCGGTGATGTCGGCAATGGTCGATGCGACGTTGTTCGGATCCTTCAACTTGATCACACCGTGGAGGGCGAGGATCATCAACCCGCGCGCGCCGTTCGACGGGTCGTTGGCGATCGCGACCCTTGCACCTTCCGGCAGATCCGACAGCTTCTTGTATTTGAGCGAATAGACGCCCTGCGGTGAGGCGACCGTGTTCGCCACCTTCGCGATGTTCCAGCCAGTCTTGGATATCTGGTTCTTTAGATAGGGTTCGTGCTGGAATGAATTGGCCTCAAGGTCATTCAGCGCCAACGCCTGGTTCGGGATGAGGTAGTCGGTGAACTCGACCACCTTGATATCGAGCCCGCGCTCGGCGGCTACCTTCTTCACGACGTCGGTGATCTCGGCATGTGGGCCGGCGGTGACGCCCACTCTAATGGTCTCTGCGTGAGCGGTCCCCGCGAGCACTGTCGCGGCCGCGATAATTAGAGGAAATATACGCATATTGGTCTCCTGGTCGGATGATGTTGTTGGTGGAGGTGTCGCCTCGCTCAGTCGCGGACGATCGCGCAGCTTTCGTCCTTGGCCCAATCAGCAAAGCTCAGGTAGTAGGCGCGGACGTCCTGATACCCCGCCCGAACGGCTGCCGCCGCGGCCAGCGCCGCCCGTCCGCCGCCGTCGCAGTGGGTCACGATGTGGTCACCCGACTGGAAGCCAGCGTCGGTCAGCAGTTGCTGCAACTCATCGGCGGGCCGGAGGCGGCCGGCGTCGAGGAGGTTCGCATGCGGAAGCAGCCGCGCCCCGGGCAGATGACCGCCGCGCGAATTGCGTCGGAGATCTTCGCCGGCAAACTCAGCGGCCGTCCGTGCATCGAAGATGCGAACGTCTGCGTCGAGTCCGGCCTTCAAGGTCTGCCGATCAAGAAGCCCGACAGAGCCCGCTCCGGGCCGTGCCTTGAAACTTGCCGTGCCGGAACCAAAAATGACCCCGCGCACATCCTCGCGGTCCTTGATCGCCGGCCATCCGCCATTGAGAATGAATGCCTCGACGCCAAAATACTGCAGGATGAACCAGACCCGCGCCGCTTCGGTCAGGCGCCCATCGTCGAAAACGACGGCCGGCACGGAGCCGTCGATCCCCAGAGCCGCAATTGCACGTTCCCAATAGCCGACGTTCTCGAAGGAGGTTTCGCCCGACTTCGCCGCAGCTTCCCAGATTTCAAGCGGGACACGAGCAATGTCGGCGCGACCAACCCCTTCGAGCGACGCCGCTTCCAGAAGCCGAAACGGGCCGAGGCCGCGTAGCGCACCGGGTGCTATGACGGGATCATTGGCCATGAAGTCTCCTCGCCATGATACCGGCTTTCAGCGATGCCGCAGCCGGCGATTGACCCGCTTCGCGAAATAGTCGCCGACGGTCTGCACCGTCTGTACCAGTGCGATCAGCACGACCACGACGGCCAGCATCATTTCCGGCATGAAGCGCTGGTAGCCATAGCGGATGCCGAGGTCGCCAAGGCCTCCGCCGCCGACCGCGCCGACCATGGCCGAATAGCCGAGCAGGCTGACCACCGCGAGCGTCAGCGCCAGCAGCAGCCCCGGCAACGCCTCGGGAATCAGGACCTTGAACACGATCTGCAGCGGGGTGGCGCCGAACGAGGACGCGGTCTCAATCAGGCCGGCGTCCACCTCGCGGATCGCCGCCTCGACCAGACGGGCGATGAACGGTGTCGCCGCGATTGTCAGCGGAACGATCGCAGCCCCCGATCCGATCGATGTACCCGCAATCAGCCGCGTGAACGGAATGATGGCGACAACCAGGATGATGAACGGCGTCGATCGGGTCGCATTGACGATGACACCCAGCACCGCGTTGATTTTCGGCGCGGCAAACAGTTCGCCCTTCCCGCTGGTTGCCAGGAAGATGCCGATCGGCAGGCCGAACGAGGTTGCCACCACGGCGGCGACCGCGACCATGAACAGGCTTTCGCCGGTCGCCTGGATAATCAGGTTGATGAGTTCAGGCGACATAGCCGAGACGCTCCGCTGATAGCTGGTGTTGCGACAAATAGGACAGGACTTGCGGCGCGATGGCGTCACCGCCCGGGATGCCGATCGTCAGCGATCCAACGCGCTGACCGCCGATCTCGTCGATTCGCGCCGACAACAGCGCGACGTCGATGGAGAACTCGCGCGCCAGACGGGCAACGATCGCATCGCCGGCGTCGCCGCGAACAAGGATACGAATGACGGCCTGCCCAGCCGGGAATGGATTTTGCTGCAGGCGGCTCGCCAACGAAACCGGCACGGCATCTCCAAGAACCTCGGCGAGAAACGTCTGCGTGATCGGGTGCTGTGGATGGGTAAAGATATCGGCGACATGCCCGTTCTCGACAATGTCGCCACCATCGATGACGATCACCTCCTTGGCGAGTTGCCTGGCGACGGACATTTCGTGCGTGATCAGGACGATCGTGACGCCGAGCTCGCGGTTGATGTTGGCGAGCAGGTCGAGGATCGAGCGCGTCGTCTGCGGATCGAGCGCGGAGGTCGCCTCATCCGACAGCAGCACGCTGGGCCGCGTCGCCAGTGCGCGCGCAATGCCGATGCGCTGTTTCTGGCCGCCGGAAAGTTCAGAAGGGTAACGATCGTGCTTGTCGGCGATATCTACGAGGTCGAGCAGTTCGGCGACGCGCACCGCGATGTCGGTCTTCGACCAACCTGCGATTTCCAGCGGCAGGGCGATATTGGCCGCCGCCGTCCGCGAGGACAGCAGGTTGAAGTGCTGGAAGATCATGCCGATGGAGCGTTGCGCCAGCCGCAGGTCGCGGCCCGACAGCGCGGAGATGTCACGGCCGTCGACCTCGACGCGACCGATCGTCGGCTTTTCCAGGCCATTGATGAGGCGGACGAGGCTCGACTTGCCGGCGCCCGAACGGCCGATGACGCCGGTGATCGAACCGCGGGGAATAGCGAAGTCGATGTTCTGCAGCGCCCGCACGCTCGGTTTGCCTCGATAAGCCGGGTAGGTCTTCTCCACACCCTCGAATCGCACCATGGCGTCAGCCTTGGCAGGAACCTTGGCAGGAACGCTGTCTGGCGGTGAAAACGACTTGAGCGGCCCCGAGGCCGTCAAGGATTGATGCACGTTCATATTGGATTCCAGTTCCTCGATGCAGCCGCCAGCGTTACAGGCAGCCAGGATATCAATGCCCGAACAACAGATAGCTGCGGTCTATTTCGCGACGGTGTTTTGTCTCCTCGGTCCAGCCGACGGCCCGGCGATAGCTACCAAGCAGCGCATTTTGCCGGAGCATCTCGAGATCAACATGCTGCGCAACCTCGGCAAAGGGTGAGACGAACAGCGCGTCCTCGGGACAATAGAGTTCGCACAGGAAACAGGTCTGGCAATCGCCCTGACGCGCGATGACAGGAATTCCGTCGGTCTTGTCGAACACGTTGGTCGGGCAGACGTTCACGCAGATGTCGCAGGACGTGCAACTCTGGGCGTCGATGACCTCGATCATTCCGCTGCCTCCGCATAAACCGCCTCGGCATGCGGACGCGTCGCGGTCCAGACTTCGTCGAGGCCACCTGACGTGATGTAGTGGCGCTGGCGATCGTCCTGGTCGGGGAAATCATCGCGACGGTGCATGCCGCGGCTCTCCTGTCGCGCCAATCCGCTGCGGTACATCCAGCGCGCCGTCGCCAGCATGGATGCGCTCTCGCGGGCACGGAGCACGTCGTCAGCGGTAGCGGCATCCGCCTGTGAAACCTCGGTCCAGAGGGTATCGAGCCGTTCAAGCGCTCCGCCGAGCCGGCCCGCTTCGCGGAAGTAGTTGAGCTCGTAGGGAAAGACCTCGTTCTGAACCGCCTTGGCCAGATCGGCCGGCTTGACCGGCCGCCCGGCGCGCTGGCGCAGAGCGACTATTCCGGCGGATGACAGCCTGCGCCCGCGCGCGGGGCCGAAATGTCGCGCGTGATCGGCGGCCCCCTGCCCGGCAAACGTGCCGGAGGAAATTGCCCAGGCTGCATTATGGCTGCCACCGCCGGTAAAGCCGCCGCAGATCAGTTCGCGTGTGGCTGCGTCGCCCGCTGCATAGAGCCCGGCCACGGTGGTCGCGCAGCTGTCGTCGACGATCCGAAGCCCGCCGGTTCCGCGCACGGTGCCTTCGAGCCGCAGGGTGACGGGAAAGCGATCGGCAAAAGGATCGATGCCGGTGCGGTCGAAGGGCAGGAAGAAATTCGGCTGCGAGACGCGCATCTGGCGCTGCACCTCGCCATCGGCCTTGTCGAGCCGGGCGTAGACTGGCCCCTGCGTCAGCGCGCGAGCGATGGCCGAGCGGCCGCCCTTCGAAGCCGCGCCGGGAACGACGCTACCGTCTTCGTAGGTGAACGTGGCCCAGCCGAAGAAGAGCGTCTTGGTTACCGAACCGTATGCAGCCGAGATGGCATAGGGGTTGGAAAATTCCATGCTGCTGAATTCAGCACCCGCCTCCGCCGCCATCAGGTAACCGTCGCCGGTCAGTACGTTCGAGCCCAGCGTCTTGCTTAGGAAAGCGCAACCGCCGGTCGCGACCACCACTGCCCTGGCGCGCACGGTCCAACGATCGTGTTTCTGGCGGCGCAGGCCGCTTGCGCCGGCAACCGCACCCTTCTCATCCACCAGCAGCTCGAGCGCCGGGCTGTGATCGAGAATGGTGACGCCGGCCTGCTTGGTGCGCTTGCGCATCAGCCGCATATATTCCGGGCCCTGCAGCGAATTGCGTTGAGACTTGCCTTTGTCGTCGACGGGATAGGGATAGCCCCAGTCCGCCAGGCGGTTGCTCTGCTCATAGGTCCGATCGAGCACGCGCGACATCCAGCGGCGGTCCTGCAGATGGCCGCCCAGCTTCTCGCGGTTTGCCATGGCAGCCTCGCGCAGCGCGGGCTCCGGATCGACGTACCAGACGCCGGTGCCGGCCGCCGCGGTGGCGCCGGAGGTTCCGCAAAATCCCTTGTCGGCAAGAACGACGCGCGCGCCCTGCTCCGCCGCGCTGATCGCCGCCCATGTGCCGGCGGGGCCGCCGCCGATGACCAGGACATCGGCATCGAACTCGACGGAACCTGCCCGCGCGGACACTCTTTGGGCGCGCGTGGATTGAACTGTCATCGGTAACTTCCCACGGGAAAATCGATCGTGATCGGCGTTGCGCCGCGCCGGCATCGTTACGCGTGCCAGCGTCGCTGGCAATTTCAGATATTTACGGAGACTTGGACGAAGCTTTCCCTGCTGCAGCCAATCAAAGAAGATTCCTGTGGTGACGCGCGGGACATTTTGTTCGCACCCATAATGCGACATGGGATCTGCGCATCTGACATGGCAACGGAGACGGATTTTTCTTTTTGCGGCGTCCGCTCCCGATTCGTTTTCTTCGGTGCCGGCACGCGGTATCTCGTGCACTACCTCCCATCAGAGCGTGGCAAGCATGTCCTCCCGTCAACTTCATCTCAACGTCAACCTCCTCCACTCCGGTGTTTACGCCTCGGCATGGCGGTTGCCCGAAAGCGATCCACGCGCCTGTTTCGACGTCGGCCATTACGTGCGTGTTGCCCAGATCGCGGAGCGCGGCAAGCTGGATGCGATCTTCCTGGCGGACACGCCCGCGATTACCGATCGGATCGACTATCGTTCGTTCATGTCGCTGGAGCCGACCATTGTGCTGGCGACAGTCGCGGCCGCCACCAGCCACATCGGCCTGATCGCCACCGCCTCGACGACCTACAACGAGCCCTACAACATCGCCCGCCGCTTCGCGACGCTGGATCTGGCCAGCGGAGGCCGCGCCGGCTGGAACGCAGTCACCACGGCGGACGCCTCCGCAAGCCGCAACTTCGGTCTTCCCAACGTGCTGGAGCACAAGGCCCGCTACGAGCGCGCCAAGGAATTCGCCGAAGTCGTGCATGCGCTCTGGGATAGCTGGGAAGACGATGCCTTTGTCGGCGACAAGGCCTCTGCGCGATTCGTCGATACTTCCAAAGTGCATCCGATCGCGCATCGCGGCGCACATTACTCAGTGGCGGGCCCGCTCAACGTGCCGCGCTCGCCGCAGGGACGCCCGGTCACCGTGCAGGCCGGTGGATCGAGCGACGGCCGCGATCTCGCGGCGGCGCAGGCCGAAGCAGTTTTCACGCTGGCGCAGACGATCGAGGAAGGTGTTGCCTATGCGCGGGATCTGCGCACCCGCGCCATTGCCTACGGCCGGGCCGCCGATTCGATCGTCATCCTGCCCGGGCTCGCCACCGTGATCGGCGGCACCGAAGCGGAAGCAAAGCGGCGTCAGGATGAGCTCTGGGAACTCGTCCCGATTGAATACAGCCTCTCGCGCCTTGCCAGCACGCTGCAGATAGATACGGCGTTGCTCGAACTCGACAAGCCCCTGCCCGATCCGCTGCCGTTGCCGCCCAACGCCAATCACACCATGTTCCAGGGAACCGTCAATATCGCTCGCCGCGGCAATCTCACCGTTCGTGAATTGCTGCGGGCGCTCGGCGGCGGCGTCGGTCACCGCATCATCGTCGGCACGCCGGAGCAGATCGCCGACGACATCGAAGCCTGGTTCAAGGCGGGCGCCGCCGACGGGTTCAACCTGATGCCTGACGTGCTGCCTTCGGGCCTGGAGGTTTTCGTCAACAGCGTGGTGCCGATCCTGCAAAAGCGTGGACTGTTCCGGCACGACTATGCCGGAACGACGCTACGCAGCCATTTCGGCCTGCCGCATCCGCCGAGCCGCTTTGCCGGCCCGCCGCGCGCCGCCGCCTCCGCCTGAAGCGGCTAGTGCGAGCCTGCCAGCGCCGTCGATTTCTCGGACGGCCTGGCCGACTGCAGCGCCCGCACGCGGGGGATGATCTCCTTCGCGAAGCGCTCCATCTCGGCCTCGAACGGCTGGAATTGCAGCATGAACAGCTCGATTCCGGCCGAATGGAAGGCACCGATGCGCGCGGCGACCTCGTCGTAGCTGCCGACGAGCCCCGCCGCCGTGCCGCCGTTGCTGCCGACGCGTGCTGTCTTCTGCATGGTCTGCATCATGACGACTTTTGGATCGGTATTCGCCTTCTGGATCGCTTTGATCGGCGCGTCCTTTGCCGATAGTTCCAGCAATCGTGCATAGGCACGCTGCGCCTCCTCATCCGTCTCGCGCGCGATCACAAAGGCCGAGAGGCCGAACCGCAACGGCGGGGACTGCCGCTGCCGCTTCGCGACATCCGCGATCAGGCCAGCAACATCGTCCAGGGGCTGGCCATTGATGAACCAGACGTCGCCGTGGTCGGCGACCAGCGCGCGGGCCGGCTCGGACTCGCCACCGACATAAATCAACGGTCGCGGCCGGTAGAGGCTCGACGGTCGCAGCAAATAGTCGCGCACGTCGAAATGTTCGCCCTTGTAGGTCAGGCGCTCGCCCTGCATCAGGCGGGACACGACGGTGATCCACTCGCGGCCATAGGCGTAGCGCGCGTCGTGCTCGGCAAAGCCGATGCCTGCTTTATCGAGTTCAGGCTTGTTCCAGGCGTTGACGAGATTGAGCGCGAACCGGCCGCGGCTGATGTTCTCGATGCCGAGCGCCAGCTTGGCGAGCACGACGGGATGATAGAGATATGGCTTGATCGCGGCGATGATCTCGATCCGGCTCGTCAGCGCCGCGATGGCGGCCGCAGCACTCCACGCCTCCAGCTGGTCGAGATCCTCCTGATGGGGGTTGATCGTGTGTTGCGCGATCAATGTCGAATCGTAGCCGAGCCTTTCGGCGGCCAATACAAGATCACGATTGCGTTCCCACGACGCGTCATAGGGTTCTTCAGGGTCCTGCTGCGCGGCGCGTGAGCCGTGCACCAGCGCCCAGATGCCGAAGCGAAGCGGTCGTGTCGTCATTTTGATCTCTTTTTGGTTGTCCGTATTATCCATCGCGCGAAAGCCAAGCCTGTTATTCGCCAAAGCGCGCCGATAGATCAAGCGACGAGACACAGAAAGATAATCTTTGCCGTCGCGCGCGCACGGAGCAACCAGAAACACTCCGGAACGAATGACAATTGAAAAACCGCTCTATTTCTGTCGGACCGAAATCGTGGGACAGTTTCCGGCGTGAGAAACACATTTCATTCAGGCGGCGACATGCTCGCCGATTGAGTGTGCGTCGATATCTGCCCTGCGCAGATACACGCGACGAATGAGGATAGATCGATCTTGAGTAATCTCGAACAGACCGTATCGTCGGTTGCCCTAGACCCGCATCGTGAAGACAATTCAACATTGTCGCAAAAGGTGCCGTTCGAGATCAGCCGGCGCGTCTTGCAGCTACTCTCATGGCTCGCGCCGGTCGTGCTCGTCATCGTTTGGGAGGCGATGGCCCAAGGCGGATTCGTGTCACCGCAAATCCTGCCGGCACCGAGCAAAGTCATCAAGACCGCATTCAAGCTGACGACAACCGGCAGTCTTTTGAACGATCTCGTCGTCAGCCTGGCGCGCGCCGCCGCCGGCTTTGCGATCGGCGGCACCGTCGGCTTCGTGCTTGGTACCCTCGTCGGTTTCTCACGCGTCGCCGAAGCAGCCATCGACCGCAGCGTGCAGATGATCCGCGCAATCCCATTCCTGGCCGCGATGCCGCTGGTGATCGTCTGGCTCGGCGTTGGGGAGGCCGAGAAGATATTTCTGGTCGCGCTTGGCGTCACCTTCCCGATCTACATCAATACCACCCTGGGGATCCGGCAAGTCGATCCAAAACTGCTCGAGCTTGGGCGCGTCCAGGGGCTTTCCACACTCGAGCTGATCCGGCGAATCATTCTGCCGGGCGCCCTACCCTCGATCCTTACCGGCGTCCGTTATGCGCTTGCCACGGCGTGGCTTGCTCTCGTCGTTGCCGAGACCATCGGCGCACAATCCGGCATCGGCTTCCTCGCCATGGACGCACGGGAATTCCTCCGCACCGACGTGGTGGTCCTGACGATCGTGATCTATGCGCTGATCGGCGTCGCCGCGGACGGGATCGCCCGGTTTCTCGAACGACGCCTGCTCGCCTGGCACCCGAACTACGGAGCCGCGCGATGACGGTCCACATTGCTCCCGCTCTGACAACCGCCTCGCCGGCCGTTGTGGTAACCAATCTGCGCCGCGCCTACGGCAAGCGGATCGTGATTGAAAACCTCAATTTGCGCATCGAGCGCGGCGAATTCGTCGTGCTGCTCGGCGAAAGCGGCTGCGGCAAGACCACGCTCCTGCGCGCGTTGGCCGGACTCGATCCGATCGACGGCGGGCGCATTGTGGCGCCGCGCCGCCCGGCCGTCGTTTTCCAGGAACATCGCCTGCTGCCGTGGGACAGTCTGTGGCGCAACGTATCGCTCGGCCTGCAGGCCCCGGACGCGCGCCAACGCGCCGCAGCGGCACTGTCCGAGGTGGGCCTCAGCGAGCGTCTCGACGACTGGCCGCGCAATCTCTCCGGCGGACAGGCGCAGCGCGTAGCACTGGCGCGGGCGCTGGTTCAGGAGCCCGAACTCCTGCTGCTCGACGAACCCTTTGCCGCGCTGGATGCACTGACCCGCATCCGCATGCACGCGCTGGTCCGGGAATTGGTGGCGGTCCACCGCCCCGGCGTTCTCCTGGTCACGCATGATGTCGACGAGGCGATCACGCTCGCCGACCGTATCCTGGTGATGCGCGAGGGCCGCATTGCCTTCGAGCACCGGACCAGGACCGACGGCACGGCTCCCATAACGCGCGCGGAGCTGCTCGTGGAGCTCGGCGTCGTCGCACCTTCTCTCATTAACGCTTGAGCATCTTGCAAGGACTGAACCATGACTGAATTTTCGCAACCGTCCCGCCGCCGCTTCCTCGGCACTGCCGCCGGCGGACTTGGCGCGCTCGCCGGTATCGATGTTTCCGGAGGCGCCCTGTCGGCGACCGGCCGCACCACCGATAAGGTCCGCCTGACCTGGGGCCTCAGCGGCCTCAACCTGATCGCCAAGGAGCGCGGCGAACTGGAGAAGCTGCTGGCCAAGGACGGCATCAAGGTCGAATGGCTCGGTCCGTTCCCGAACCACGCCCCGACGCTGCAGGCCGTGACTGGCGGCAGCGCCGATTTCAGCTTCGGCGGCAGCACCACGCCGGCGCTGGCCGCCATCATCGCGGGATCGCCGCTCGTATTCACACAATTCGTAGTCTACGAGCCCCGCACCACCGCGATCATCGCCAAGGACGATTCCGGCATCAACAAGGTGGCGGATCTCGTCGGCAAATCGGTCGCGGTAAACCGCTCTGGGCTGGGTGAATTCCTGCTGGTGGCCGCGCTTGAGAAGCACAAGGTCGATCGCTCGCAAGTGAAGTTCATCTATCTCAATCCTCCCGACGCCGCGCCGGCGCTCGCGTCGGGCAAGGTCGACGCTTGGGCGATGTGGAGCCCCGGCGTCGACATCGCCAAGCTCGAATACAAGGCGCATGACATTTTCCTCGAGGGCCGCGACCTCGACTTCCAGATCGACTACACCTCCTACCTCACCACCCGCAAGTTTGCGACCGACAACCCCGCACTGGTTCGAGCCGTCAACGACGCTTTCCGCGCCGAAGGAAAATGGATTTCGGAGAACAGCCGGGATGCCGAACACATCGCGCAAAAGGCTGGCAAATACAGCGATCAGGTGCGCGATCAATTCATCGCGCTGAAGCGAAAATACCGCTATTTCCCCGTCAACGATGAAAACTTCCTGGGCGAATTGCAGAAGGCCGCCGACTGGCTTGTTGCGCGCAAGGTGTTGCCGGAGCCTGTCAAGATTACCGATCACCTGGCGCAGCTCTGAACAACTTAACCTCATCCGGATCGCACAAATGAACAAGCCGATATCCACGCAGTCCCTGGGACGCTCACACCGCTTCGATGCCCGTTCGCCTGAGATCGACGCGCTCCTCAACCAGATCGCCGAAGGCGCAAGCGACCGCGAGCGTGAGCGTACCCTTCCATTTCCACAGATCGACCTCATCCGGAAAGCCCGGCTTGGTGCGCTCAGATTGCCCGCCGACGCCGGCGGCGCCGGCAGCTCAATCAAGGAATTGTTCGAGATCGTTATCCGCCTCGGCGAGGCCGACGCCAACGTGGCGCATATCCTGCGCAACCATTTCAGCGTGGTCGAGCGGCTTGTGCGGCGGCCCCAAACCGATCAACATCAGAAATGGCAGGAAGCGGTCGCCGACGGCGCCATCATCGGGTTGGCGGCAACCGAGCTAGAAACGCCGAAAGTCGGCGACGTCAGGCCGAACACGACATTGACGGCTGATGGCGACGACTATCTGCTTGATGGCACCAAGTACTACAGCACAGGCACGCTTTATTCGGACTACGTCCTCGTCCGCACCGCCGATGCGTCCGGCGCCAACGCGGCGGCCCTGATTCCGGTCAACCGCGAAGGCGTCGAACTGATCGACGACTGGGATGGCCTCGGACAGCGGCTGACAGCGACCGGAACGACGCATTTCCGAAAAGTCCGGGTCAAGCGGCAGGAGGTCGTATTTGACGCTCCCAACGCCGGGTACGGTATTCCCTATGCCAACACCTTTGCGCAGCTCTTCCTGACCGCGATCAATGCCGGTATCGCACGCGCCACGCTGCGCGATGCCACAGCCCTGGTCCAGTCACGCAGGCGGACGTTTTATTTCGCACCGGCCGAAATCCCGACCGACGATCCTCTTCTGCAACAGACCGTCGGCCAGATCGCCAGCGGCGCCTTCGCTGCGGAGACTGTCGTGCTTGCGGCGGCTGAAGCGCTCGACAGTGCGACCGACGCGTTCGATGCCGGTGATCCAAAAGCGGTCGAAGCGGCGCACCGGGCGGCCCTGCTGTCGGCCAAGGCCAA
>JAIEPP010000547.1 GCA_019748335.1 Xanthobacteraceae bacterium | reverse complement strand
CTCAACGATCGCGGGACCTTGCGCACCGTGATCACGGTCGACGAGACGCGCGAGACGATTTCGTTCTTCGGCTCGACGGCGGCGGTGGACGGTTGGCGCGTCTGCATCGTCGATACCGTCGACGAACTCAATCCGAATGCGGCGAATGCGCTGCTGAAGATCTTGGAGGAGCCGCCGCAGCGTTCGCTGTTCCTGCTGGTCAGTCATTCGCCGGCGAGGGCGTTGCCGACCATCCTGTCCCGCTGCCGCAAATTGCCGTTACGGCCGCTCGCGATCGAGGACGTGATCCGCGCCGCGGCGTTGGCCACGGGCAGGGACGCCGACGATCCGGCACTCACCGAGGCCGCTGAGGCATCCGAGGGTTCTGTATCGCGCGCACTGACGCTGCTCGGCGGCGATGCGCTCAAACTGCAGCAGCGCACCGCGGCGCTGCTGGCGACGCTGCCAACGGTCGATCCGCGCGAACTCCATGCGCTCGGCGATGCGCTCGGCACCAGTGACCGGGTGGCGCTGGCGGCCTTCATCGACGGCATCGACCGCTGGATCGGCGAAAAGCTGCGTGCCGGCGACGCCAACGCCAACCTGCCGCGCCTTGCACGGCTGGCGGAGGTATGGGAAAAGATCGTCCGCGCCGCGCGCGACACCGAATCGTACAATCTGGAACGAAAACCGCTGGTTTTCTCGGTGTTCGGAATGCTCGCGGAAGCGACGCGGTAACACCGCCCGACATCCATCCAGATCGAGCTGTTTGACTGACACTTAAGGAATTCGTTGTGGCGAAGTCTAAGAAAAAAGCTTCCAAGAAAAGCAAGGCGAAGAAGGCCCGCAAGGCCGCTCCGGCGCGCGCGCCCAAGAAGGCTGCGACCAAAAAGCGTGCGGCGAAGAGCAAGCGCAGCGTGAAGAAGGCCGGCAAGACGGCGAAGAAGGGCGTCAAAAAAGCTTCCAAAAAGGTCGCAAAGAAAGCCGCCAAAAAGGCCGGAAAGAAGGTTGCCAAAAAAGTTGCGAAGAAGGCGGCAAAGAAGGCAGTCGCCAAGAAGAAGACCGTTGCCGTAGCGACACCGGTCGTGGCCGAAACACCGAAGCCCAGGAATACAAAACCCAGGGCGCCGAAGACGATTGCGCCGTCGTCGGTGAAGGCCGCGCCTGCGCCCAAGCCGGTCGCGGCGGCAGCAGCCGAACGCAACACCTACTTTATCACCACCGCGATCTCCTATCCGAACGGACCGCCGCATATCGGTCACGCCTACGAGGCGATTGCGACCGACGCACTGGCGCGGTTTCAGCGGCTCGACGGCAAGGACGTGTTCTTCCTGACCGGCACCGACGAGCACGGCCAGAAGATGATCCAGACCGCCGCAGCCGAAGGCATGACCGCGTCCGAACTCGCCGCGCGCAATGCCGGCCGGTTCCGCGATATGGACCAGCGCCTCAATGTTTCCTTTGACCGCTTCATCCGCACCACCGAGCCCGCGCACCATCGTTCGGTCCAGGAAGTCTGGAGCCGGATGCAGGCGAACGGCGACATCTATATCGACGCCTATTCAGGCTGGTATTCGGTGCGCGACGAGGCCTATTACGCCGAGGACGAAACCGTCGTCGGCGAGGACAATGTGCGCCGCGGGCCGCAGGGCTCGCCGGTGGAATGGGTCGAGGAGAAGAGCTACTTCTTCAAGCTCTCGGCCTATCAGGACAGGCTGCTGGCGCTCTATGAAAGCCAGCCTGACTTCATCGGGCCGGATTCTCGCCGCAACGAGGTCATCAGCTTCGTCAAGGGCGGCTTGAAAGACCTGTCGATCTCGCGCACGACGTTCGACTGGGGCGTCAAGGTGCCCAACGACCCCGAGCACGTGATGTATGTCTGGGTCGATGCGCTGACCAACTACATCACCGGCGTCGGCTTTCCCGACGAGGTCGATCCGAACTGGCGCTACTGGCCGGCCGACGTGCATATCATCGGCAAGGACATCATCCGCTTCCATGCGGTGTACTGGCCGGCGTTCCTGATGTCGGCGGGCATTCCCGTGCAGAAGCGGGTGTTCGCGCACGGCTTCCTGTTCAACAGGGGCGAGAAGATGTCGAAGTCGGTCGGCAATGTCGTCGACCCCTTCAACCTGGCCGACCAGTATGGCGTCGACCAGATGCGCTATTTCTTCCTGCGCGAGGTGCCGTTCGGACAGGACGGCAACTACAACCATGAAGCCATCGTCGCGCGCATCAATGCCGATCTCGCCAACGATCTCGGCAATCTGGCTCAGCGTTCGCTGTCGATGATCGCAAAGCAGCTGGAAGGCGTGCTGCCGGAGCCCGGCGAGTTCAACGACAACGACAAGGCGATGCTGGCGGAGGCCGACGCCATGCTGGAAGCGTCGCGGACAGCGATGGCGACGCAGCAGATCCATCAATGGCTGAATGCCGTGTGGGCCGTGGTCGCCGAAGCCAACCGCTATTTCGCGGCTGAGGCGCCGTGGGCGCTCGCCAAGACCGATCCGGCGCGGCAGAAGACGGTGCTGTATGTCACCGCGGAAGTGGTGCGTCAGGTCGCGATCCTGACGCAGCCGGTGATGCCGGATGCATCGGCGAAGCTGCTCGACAGCCTCGGCATCCCGGCGGACTCGCGCACCTTCAAGGCGCTGGGCACACGGATCCAGGCGGGCACGGCGTTGCCGGCGCCGGTCGGGGTGTTTCCGCGCTATGTCGAGCCGAAAGCGGATTGAGCGGTCGCATGCTGGTCGACAGCCACTGCCATCTCGACTTTCCGGATTTTGCCGAGGACCTCGACGCCATTGTGGCGCGCGCCGAGACCGCCGGCATCGGCCGCATCGTCACCATCTCGACGCGGGTGAAACGGCTCGGCGGGCTCATCGCCATCGCCGAACGTTTCCCGAACGTCTATTGCTCGGTCGGCACCCATCCGCACAACGCCGATGAGGAAGACGGCATCCCGGCCGCCGAGCTGATCGAGCTGACCCAGCATCCAAAAGTCGTGGCGCTGGGCGAGGCGGGACTGGATAATTTCTACGAACACGGCTCCAGCGCGGCCCAGGAGCGCGGCTTTCGCGCCCATATTGAGGCTGCCCGCGCCACCGGGCTGCCGCTGGTGATCCATACCCGCGAGGCGGATGAGGCATGCGGGCGGATCCTCGAAGAAGAGATCGCTAAGGGGCCGTTCAAGGCCGTGCTGCATTGCTACACCGGCGGGCGCGAACTGGCGATGAAGGCGATTGCGCTGGGCCTGTCGATCTCGTTCACGGGCATCCTGACGTTCAAGAAGTCCGAGGAACTGCGCGCACTCGCCGCTGAACTTCCGGCCGACCGCATCATGGTCGAGACCGACTCGCCGTATCTGGCGCCCGGCAAGTTTCGCGGCAAACGCAACGAGCCATCCTACGTGGTCGAGGTGGCAAAGGTGCTGGCGGAAACCCGCGGCGTTTCGCTGGAAGATATTTCGCGGCAGACCACCGAGAATTTCTTCCGCCTGTTCTCCAAGGTGCCCGCGCCGAAAGCCGCCGCATGACGCTGACCCTGACGATTTTGGGCTGCGGTTCCTCGGCCGGCGTGCCGCGTCCCGCGCTCGGCTGGGGCGCCTGCGATCCCAACAATCCCAAAAATCGCCGCCGCCGCTGTTCGATGATGGTTGAGCGGACGTCGGAGCAGGGCACCACGCGGGTCGTGATCGACACCTCGCCCGACCTGCGCGAGCAGTTGATCGATGCCAATGTCGATCACATCGATGCGGTGTTCCTGACCCACGAACATGCCGACCAGACCCATGGCATCGACGATCTGCGTTCGGTGGTACTGCACCAGCGGCGGCGGATCCCAGTCTATCTCAACCAGTCGACCGCCAAGGACATCATGGCGCGGTTCTCCTATTGCTTCATTTCGCCTGAGGGCAGCGATTACCCGCCGATCCTCGACGAGCATTCGATCGAAGCCGGACAAAGCCGCCGCATCGACGGCAAGGGTGGGCCGGTGACGATGTCCGCCTTCATCGTGGACCACGGCAACATTCCGGCGCTGGGCTATCGCATCGGCGACGCCGCCTACACCCCTGACGTCAACGACATCCCGGCCAAGAGCTGGCCAGGCCTCGAAAACCTCGAGCTCTGGATCATCGACGGGCTGCGCTATGCCGGCCATCCCAGCCATTTCAGCGTCAGCGACGCGCTTGGCTGGATCGAGCGCTTCAAGCCGCGCCGCGCCGTCATCACCAACATGCATTCCGACCTCGATTACGAGGTGCTGCGAAAGACGCTGCCCGCTGGGGTTATACCGGCTTACGACGGTATGCGGTTGACGCTGGAGCGGGCGGGCTGAACAGGCAAAGGAGGCTTCGATGATCGCGCTGTTCTTTGAAGTCCAGACCCGACCCGGCCACCGGGATCAATATCTCAGTCTCGCCGCGTCGCTGCGGCCGGAGCTCGATGCCATCGGCGGCTGCCTCTTCATCGACCGGTTCAGCAGCCTGACCCGTGAAAACCTGTTGCTGTCCTATCAGATATGGCAGGACGAGGGCGCGATGACGGCCTGGCGGGTTCATGGCTATCATCACGAGGTCCAGACCATCGGCCGCGAAAAAGTGTTTTCGGACTATCGCATCCGCATCGCCCAGGTGATCCACGAGGAAAGACCGGGGCAACCGGTCTGGCAGCCTGAACGGCGTACGCCGTACAACGATCCGGCAAGGCGTCCATCGACCTTCGTGCTGGTGGCGGAATCGAAGAATGCCGAATTGCCGGTGACGACCGATTGGCGCCGCGATTCCTTCAAGAGCGTCTATCGCGACGGCACCTTCGCGCACCTGATCGATGTGCCGGATCAGGAGTCGGGTGCCGCGTTAGGCCGCCGCCTGCTGGCGGATTCAACGACGGAGTATTTCCGCGTCGTTGAAGTCATGCGCGACTACGGCATGTACGACCGCACCGAGGCGCCGCAGTATTATCCACCGGCGGAGAGGGACTAGCCGTCATTGCGAGCGAAGCGAAGCAATCCATCTCACCACGCAAAGGAAGAATGGATTGCTTCGTCGCGGAGCCTGTCATCGGGCGCGCATTCGCGCGACCCGTTGGCTCCTCGCAATGACGGCGGTAGACGATTAAGCCGAAATCGCCTTCGCTGAGTCCACCTGATTGCGCAGCATGAACTTCTGAATCTTTCCCGTCGACGTCTTCGGGATCGACCCGAACACCACCGCCTTCGGCGTCTTGAAGCCGGGCATGTGGCTGCGGCAGAACGCGATGATCTCGGCCTCCGTCGCCTTGGCGCCGTCCTTCAGCTCGACGAAGGCGCAGGGCACTTCGCCCCATTTCGAATCCGGCTTCGCCACCACGGCCGCGAACAGTACGGCCGGGTGCTTGTAGAGGATGTCCTCGACCTCGACGGAGGAGATGTTCTCGCCACCGGAAATGATGATGTCCTTGGAGCGATCCTTGATGATGACGTAGC
Organism: Xanthobacteraceae bacterium; assembly: GCA_019748335.1. GTDB lineage: Bacteria > Pseudomonadota > Alphaproteobacteria > Rhizobiales > Xanthobacteraceae > Bradyrhizobium. The sequence goes on along the minus strand of JAIEPP010000547.1, from coordinate 11,401 downwards.
CGTGTTGGTCGAGCACGCCGAGGTCGCCGGTGTGAAACCAGCCGCCGGCAAAGGCCTCCTTGGTCGCCTTCTCGTTCTTCAGATAACCCTTCATGACAATGTTGCCGCGGAACATGACCTCGCCGATGGTCTCGCCGTCGCGCGGCACTTCCTGCATGGTTTCGGGATCGAGCACGGTGACGCCTTCCTGCAGCGGGTAGGGCACGCCCTGCCGGCGCTTGAGCTGGGCGCGCTCGTCGGCGGGAAGATCGTCCCAGCCCGGCTGCTCGGCGCAGACCGACGCCGGGCCATAGACCTCGGTCAGCCCGTAGACATGCGTCAGCTTGATGCCGATGTTTTCGGCGCCTTCGAGCACCGCGACCGGCGGCGCTGCGCCCGCGATCAGTCCCACGACGGGGCGGGCGGCCTTATCCTTGGGCGCACTGGGGGCGTTGATCAGCGTGTTGTAGACGATCGGCGCGCCGCACATGTGGGTGACGCCGTGCTGCGGGATCAGTTCGAAGATTTTCGCCGGATCGACCTTGCGCAGGCAGACATTGATGCCGGCGGACGCCGCAACCGTCCACGGAAAGCACCAGCCGTTGCAGTGGAACATCGGCAGCGTCCAGAGATAAACCGGATGCTGCCCGAGATTGCCGGCCAGGATATTGCTGACGGCATTCAGGTAAGCGCCGCGGTGATGGGTTACGACGCCCTTGGGGTTGCCCGTGGTGCCGGACGTGTAGCTCAGCGCGATCGCGTCCCACTCGTCGCCCGGCGGCCGCGTGACGAAGGCGGGGTCGCCCTGCGCTACCGCCGCCTCATATTCGATTTCGCCGATCCGCTTGCCGCCGGCGAATGCGGCGTCGTCGACGTCGACCACATCAGGCTTTGCACCCTTCATCAGCGTCAGCGCTTCCGCGATCACGCCGGAAAACTCCGGATCGACCAGAATGATTTTGGCGCCGCCATGGTCGAGCTGGAATGCGATCGAGGCCGCATCGAGCCGGATGTTGAGCGCGTTCAGCACCGCGCCCGCCATCGGTACCGCGAAATGCAATTCGTTCATCGCCGGGATATTCGGCAGCATCGCTGCGACCGTATCGCCTTGGCCGATGCCGCGGCCGGCGAGCCACGACGCGAAGCGCCGGCAACGGTCGTAGGTCTGGGCCCAGGTGAAGCTGCGGCCTTCATAGACCGTGCTGACGTGGTTGGGATAAACTGCGGCTGAGCGCGCGAGAAAACTCAGCGGCGTCAGCGGCACATAGTTTGCCGGCGTCTTGTCCAAACCTTTGGCGTACTGGCCTTGAGATGGATTTTGGGCTGCGCTCATCGGCTTCGTCCCATTAGCAAAGGTGAAGTTATAGGAATCCGATCGAAATCCACGGGAAGATCGCCACGATAATCAGGCCGACCATCAGCGCCAGCAGATAACCCCAGATCGGCCGGATACCCTCGGCCGGATCGACCTTTCCGATGGCGCAGGCGGCATAATAGCCGACACCGAACGGCGGCGCGAACAGTCCGATGCCCATCGCCAGGATGATGATCATCGCGTAATGCACCTCGTGCACGCCCACCGCGCGCGCGATCGGAAACAGCAGCGGCCCGAACAGCACGATCGCCGGAATGCCCTCCAGCACACTGCCGAGAATCGTGAACGCCACGATCGACACCGCGATGAAGGTCGCCGAACCACCGGGCAGGCCGGTCATGGCAGCCGCCAGCGCCCGCGAAAAGCCGGACTGCGTGAGGCCCCAGGCCATGCCGGTGGCGCAACCGATGATCAACAAGATCGCGCCCGACAGGCACGCGGTCTCGATCAACATTGGCACGATCCGACGCCAGTCGAACTTGCGATAGATCAAGAGGCCGTAAATCAGGAACCCGACGATGAAGGCATAGACGATACCAATGGTGGAAACTTCGGTCGCGGTCGCGATGCCTTCGACCACGGCGTAGCGGATCACGAACGGCAGCGCCACGGCGGGCAGGGCGATGACGAAGGCGCGGGCGATCTCCCCGCCGCTCGCCCGGGTCACGTGCCGCAAATCCTCGCCGCGGTAGCGCCACCACACCAGCGCCGACAGCGTGATCGCCAGCACCACGCCGGGCAGCAGTCCGCCGGTGAACAAAGCGGCGATCGAGACGCCGGTGACCGAGCCGATCGTAATCAGAACGAGGCTCGGCGGAATGGTCTCGGTCTGCGCGCCGGTGGCGGCGAGCAGGGCGACCAGATCGCCCGGCTTGGCGCCCCGTGCCTTCATTTCCGGGAACAGCACCGGCGCCACGGCAGCCATGTCGGCGGCCTTCGAGCCCGAAATGCCCGACACCAGGTACATCGCGCCAACCAGCACGTAATGCAGCCCGCCACGGACGTGTCCGAGCAGGCTTGCCAGGAACGCGACCATGGCACGGGCCATCCCGGTCATCTCGATCAGAAGCCCCAGGAACACGAACAGCGGCACCGAGAGCAGGATGAGATGGCTCATGCCCTCGTCCATGCGGCCGACCAGCACCATCAACGGCGTGCCAGTCGTCAGCGCCAGATAGCCATAGGTCGCAAGCCCAAAGCCGAAAGCGATCGGCACGCCGGCAAACACGCAGAAACCGGCGACGCCGACGAAGAAAATGATCAGATTGATATTGCCGAGCGGCTTCAGCGAGCCTCGCAGCAGCCAGAACACCGCGATCACGAGCGCGACCGACAGGATCGCGCCGAGTACCATCCTTGGATTGCCTGATCGTGCCAGCCGCAGAAACGCGAACAGCCCCATCAGCGCGATACCGACCGGCAGCGCCGCAGCGCGCCAGATGTTCGGGATCTGCAGCGCCGGCGTGGTGATGAAGCTTTCCTCGTAGGCGTACTCGTAAGCCGGCCAGACGATCATCACCAGGAACGCCAGTGCGGCGCAGATGGCAACCATGTCCAGATAAGCCCGCATCGCCGGCCGCGCGCTGGCGACGATGGCGGTCATCCGCATATGCTCGGCCCGCCGAAACGCAACCGCGGCGCCCAGCATGGCGAGCCACAGGAACAGGATCGAGGCCAATTCATCCGACCAGATCAGCGGCGCATGCAGGCCGTAACGCGCCACCACGCCGGCAAACAGGATCACGATCTCGGCGACGACCAGAAGTGCGGCCGGAATCTCGACCAGCATTCCCAGGAAATGTTCGAACGACGCCGCAAGCGAATGGCGGCGAGGGGGCTCTGCCACCTCGCCGGCCGCCGCTTGGACGAGTTCTACATGAGCCATGACGGCCCCCGCACCGAAGTTGTTTGACGCGTTTTCGTTGCGCGAACCGGCACCCACTTCGCTCCAAAACGCCGTCGGTCGCTCAGGACAGCTTGCCGACCGACTTTTCCAGCAGTTCCCAGGCCTGGTCGCCGTACTTGCCCTTCCACTCGGCGTAGAAGCCGGCGGAACGAAGTTTTTCACGGAACGGCGCCACGGTCGGCTGGTTGAAGGTGAGACCCTTGCCGGCCAGTTCCTGCTGCAGTCCGGCATTCAGCTTGGCGACGTCCTCGCGCTCCTTGACACCGGCCGCGTTGATGTTCTTGGCGACGATGGCGCGGATGTCCAAGGGCAGCTTCTCCCAGGCGCGGCGGTTGGCCAGGAACCAGAAGCCGTCCCACATGTGGTTGGTCAGCGAGCAGAATTTTTGCACTTCGTAGAGCTTGGCCGTCGAGATGATCGCCAGCGGATTTTCCTGGCCCTCGACGATCTTGGTCTGCAACGCCGAATAGACCTCGCTGAAATTGATCGAGGCGGGGGCTGCATCGAACGCCTTGAACATCGAGGTCCACAGCGGCGACACCGGCACGCGGATTTTAAAACCCTTGAAATCATCCGGGCCATTGATTGGCTTCGACGACGACGTGGTCTGACGGAAACCGTTGTCCCAGATCTTGTCCATCACCACGAGACCCGCCTTTGAGATCTCGCCGCGGATATAGCCGCCTAGCCCACCGTCCATGGCCTTCCAGACCGTGTCGTAGTCCGGGAAAGCGAAGCCGATGCCGCTGATCGAGGCCGCCGGCACCAGGGTCGCCAGAATCAGGCCCGATAGCGTGAAAAATTCGACGCCGCCGGAGCGAATCTGGCTCAGCATGTCGGTATCGGAACCGAGCTGGTTGTTCGGGAAAATCTGCAGGTCGAACTTGCCGTTGGTCTCGGCCTTGATCGCCGCCGCCATCTCCTTGGCGCGGGCGTTCATGGGATGGCCGTCAGGCAGGTTGTTGGCATATTTGTAGGTGAATTCGGCCGTCTGGGCCCGCGCCACCATGGGCGCGCCAATGCCGCCCAGAACCGCTGACGCAGCGGATGCCTTCAGAAGCGTGCGTCGTGAAAAGCTCATCTGTATCTCCCTTGAGACTTCTTGTTCTTGAGATGCAATCCTATACGGACCGGACGCCATCAGGTCATCAGCGATCTCGCCATCCCGCGCTTATTGCAGCCGACGTAAGTCACGGCAATATCGGCTTTCGGATCGGGCCACACAGGAGGATGCACAGAGCGCGTCCAGTGCGTCGGGTACATTGGATGCCCAGCGCTCAATGCCGCGATCCACGGCCAAATCTGACCATCGGTGTCAGCAAGTACGTCTAAATATCTGATCTAATTATAGATATAAATATTCCATAATATACCTTATGCGAATCCGAGATATTGGCGTTCGAAACTAGGGCGCGGGCCTGGCCAGGCCCACCCCCACAATCTCCGCAGGCCTGATCAGACGACCTTGCCAAACACAGCGCCGATTCCAGCCGTCAGTGCCATGGCGCAGGCGCCCCAAAAGGTCACCCGGATCGTGGGCCTGACCAAGCCCGCGCCGCCGGCCTTGGCGCCGATGGCGCCGAGCAGCGACAGGCACAGCAACGAGCCTGCGGAGACCACCGGGACCAACACCTGCGGAGGCGCAACCAGCACCAGCAATAGCGGCGCAGCGGCACCGGCAGTGAAGGTCGCCGCCGAAGCCAGTGCCGCCTGGACCGGTCGCGCGGTCGTAGCCTCGGAGATGCCGAGTTCGTCGCGCGCATGGGCACCGAGTGCGTCCCTAGTCATCAACTGCTGGGCAACCTCGCGGGCAAGACCGGCTTCGACCCCCCTCGCCACATAGACCTGCGCCAGCTCTTCTCGTTCGAAATCCGGATTGTCCGCCAATTCCTGCTTTTCTCGGGCGAGGTCGGCATGCTCGGTATCGGACTGCGAGCTGACCGAGACATATTCGCCGGCCGCCATCGACATCGCGCCGGCTACCAAGCCGGCGACACCCGTCAGCAGGATGTCGTTTCTGGATGCCGCAGCGATCGCGACGCCAACGATCAGGCTGGCAGTCGAGATGATGCCGTCGTTGGCGCCGAGCACGGCCGCCCGCAGCCAGCCGATACGTTCGACAAGATGATTTTCACGATGCAGTCGGCTCATGTGCGATCCAGATCCGCCGCCTATCCTGCAAGCGGCACTCTGCAAACCTACAACAAGGCCGGGCTCGCCCTTTGCGTCACATCAAGGCGAGCACAATAACCGAAACTCAGCCCTTCTCCACCTCTCCGCCCGCATCCAGCCAGCCCTTGAAGCCGCCGAGATTGCGCACATTGGTGTAGCCCATCTCCTTCAAGGTCTTGCCGACCAGGGCCGAGCGGCCACCGGATGCACAATAGGCAATCACCGTCTTGGCGCGGTCAAAGGCCGCGTCGTGCATGGGCGAGGCCGGATCAGCCCGGAACTCGACGAGCCCGCGCGGTACGGCGACGGCGCCCGGAACCTTTCCCGACGTTGCGACCTCTGCCGGCTCGCGCACATCGAGGAACAGGACGTCAGCCCTGCCCAGCAACCCCCTGGCTTCATCCGGGCTGATGCGCGGCACCTGGGCTTCAGCTTCTGCCAACATCGCTTGGACCGTCTTCATGGGGGCTCCTCCTGGTGTCAATCGCAGCCGCGCCGCACGAAATTGCTCTTGTAAACTAATCGCAATTGCGCGGAAGCCAAACTGTGGACTTGGATCATCATTGATTTCGATCAATGGCACAACTTGAGAACTCCGCTATCTTTTCTTGATGCAGCTTCTCAATTCCCCGACGCGCTATGGCGCGATTTCGCAGTCGCTCCATTGGAGTGTCGTTTTGCTTGTCGTGTTGGCGTGGGTTCTGGGCCTCGTCGGCGACGAGCTTCCAAAGGGCGCAGCCGAAGCCACCGCCTTGTTTATTCACATCTCCGCCGGGTTGCTGGTAGTCTTCCTGACGGTGTTGCGCCTGTTCTGGCGCGTCGCGGACAAATCCCCGCAAGCTGAGCAGACCGAATATGGCGAATGGGCATTTGCCGGCTGGATGGGCTTGGGGGCCAAACTAGCGCACCTCGGACTATATCTTTTGTTGATCGCCGTTCCCCTCCTCGGCATTGCCGTGCAATTTGCACGCGGCAAGGGCCTGCCAGTGTTCGGATTGTTCGAGATTGCGTCGCCGTGGACCGCCGACCGCGCCTTCGCACGAAATCTAAAGGGAATCCACGAACTTGCGGCACACGGATTGGTAGCGCTTGCCGGCCTGCATGCGGCCGCCGCGCTAGTCCATCACTGGGTGTTCGGCGATCGTACGCTGCGTCGCATGCTGCCGGGTTCGCGCGCCTAATCACCGTCCTCTGAACCGCTCGAGAAACGCCCGAACGCCTTTCTTGTGATCCTTGGCGGATCCTTGGCGTACATGCGGTCCCACACGGCGTTCAAAATGGCCTATACCTGTTCTGCTTACGAACGGGAATTGCCATGAACATAACGGTCGCCGCCGACGTCTACGCGCCGCGCTACATCAAGCTGAATGCGCGCGACAACGTCGCCATCATCGTCAATGATCTCGGCCTGCCCGCCGGGTCCAAATTCGCCTGCGGCCTCGAACTGCGCAATTTCGTGCCGCAGGGCCACAAGGTGGCGCTGACGGATATCGCGCAGGACGCGCCGATCGTGCGCTACGGCGAAATCATCGGCTATGCGCTGCAGCCGATCCTGGCCGGCGAATGGGTCGAGGAAGCGCGGATCCGGATGCCCGATGCGCCGGATCTCGACCGGCTCGAGATCGCCACTGCGATGCCGGCGGCGCAGCCGGCCCTCACCGGCTACACGTTCGAAGGTTTTCGCAATCCAGACGGCTCGGTCGGGGTCAAGAACATCCTCGCCATCTCAACGTCGGTGCAATGCGTGGCCGGCACGCTGGAATTCGCGTTGAAGCGGATCAAGGCCGAACTGCTGCCGCGCTATCCCAATGTCGATGATGTCATTGCCGTCACCCACGCCTATGGCTGCGGGGTCGCGATCAACGCACCCGATGCGATGATTCCGATCCGCACGCTGCAGAACATCGCCAAAAATCCGAACTTCGGCGGCGAGGTGATGGTGGTCGGCCTCGGCTGCGAAAAACTCGCGCCGGAGCGGCTGATACCGGAAGGCAGCCCGTCGCACCTGATGCGGTTGCAGGACGAAGGCAATCAGAGCTTTGGCGACATGGTCGAAACCATTTTTGAAATGGCCGACGCGCGGTTGAAGGTCTTGAACGAGCGCAAGCGCGAGACCTGCCCCGCCTCCGACCTCACCGTCGGCCTGCAGTGCGGCGGCAGCGACGCCTTTTCCGGGGTCACCGCCAATCCCGCGCTTGGCTTCGCGTCCGATCTGCTGGTCCGCGCCGGTGCCACCGTGATGTTTTCCGAAGTGACGGAGGTGCGTGACGCCATCGAGCTGTTGACGCGGCGCGCCGTCAACGCCGACGTCGGTAATGCGCTGGTGCGCGAGATGGACTGGTACGATTCCTATCTCGCACGCGGCGGCGCCGACCGCAGCGCCAACACCACGCCGGGCAACAAGAAGGGCGGCCTCGCCAACATCGTCGAAAAATCCCTGGGCTCGATCGTCAAGTCCGGATCCAGCGCGATCTCGGGCGTGATCGGTCCCGGCGAGCGCGCGCGGACCAAAGGCCTGCTGTTTGCCGCCACGCCGGCCAGCGACTTCCTCTGCGGCACCTTGCAGCTTGCCGCCGACATGAACCTGCAGGTGTTCACGACCGGACGCGGCACGCCCTACGGGCTCGCGGAAGCCCCCGTGATCAAGGTCTCGACGCGGTCAGAGCTCGCCCGGCGCTGGTCGGACCTGATCGATTTCGACGCCGGCCGCATTGCCAGCGGCGAGATCACGATCGAGCAAGCCGGCTGGGAGCTGTTTCAGCTGATCCTGGATGTTGCCAGCGGCCGCAGACAAGTCTGGGCCGACAAATGGGGCCTGCACAACGACCTGGTGCTGTTCAACCCTGCCCCGATAACGTGAACGCAGTTCTTGCTTTGGCGCGTTTTTCCACGCCAACCGGCATCCACCCAAGGCGCCTCGGGTCAAGGGAACATAAGCAAAAAACGGGGTGAGGCCGGGGTGCGTGCGCCGACAAAACAGCGCTGCCCATGCTCAAGTAATATACACAAAACATAGTTTCGATCAAGAGTTGCTCTTTCGGCCTTGCTTCGCCAGTTTCCCGAAATCAAGCCGTTCTCGCATCCATCCTGACGCCCTCTGAACAGTGCGACGTTGTCGCGCTGGGATCACGTTCGATCTCGGCGCGAGCGCTGCAACGAGGTCGCCTGTCCTCCAAGCAAAAGGTGAATCCATGAACGAACGACAGCCAAGCCAGACCGCCCTTGGCGCAGCAGGATACCGGGCCGCGCATCAGGTATTGGAGGGCGGCAAGGTGTTCTCCGACCCCCTCGCCCGCACCATCTTGGGCGACGGCGCCGACGCCATCATCGCGGGATTATCCGCGGGGCCGGCGCAGCAACGCACACGCTTTTTCATCGCGACGCGCAGCCGCTTTGCCGAGGATTGCCTCGGCGCGGCGGTATCTCGCGGCGTGCGGCAAGCCGTGGTTCTCGGCGCCGGGTTCGATACGTTCGCGCTGCGTAATCCCTATTCGGAGCTTGGGCTGCGGGTTTTCGAGGTTGACCATGCCGCTACCCAAGCCTGGAAACGAAGGCGCTTGTCAGAGGTCGGACTCGCCATTCCCGCATCGCTGACTTTTGCGGCGGTGGACTTCGAAAGCGATGATCTCGGTCGAGGACTACGTGATGCCGAGTTCAATCCCGATCATCCTGCTTTCTTCATCTGGCTTGGCGTCGTCCCCTATCTCGAGCGAGCGGCCATCGCAGCGACGTTGCGCTACATTGCCAGCATCCCGGGATCCGAGGTGGTGTTTGATTACAGCGAACCTCTGGAGAACTACCCGCCGGAGCGGCGCGACGAAGTCGCAGCACTTGCGGCCCGTACGGCCGAAGTCGGTGAGCCCTGGCTCAGCCATTTCGATCCTGCCGAGATCGACCGCGAACTCCGTGGATTCGGATTCGCGGATATCGAAGACCTCCGCGTGTCCGAAATGGCCTTACATTATCTGGGGATTCCCGCCGGCGGCCCCAGCGGTCCCGGGCCGCATGTGATCCGTGCCGGAACGCAGTGAGGGGTGGGGTTCATGGCCTGGTGCGCGCAACCAGCGTACCAGGCAGCCCCTGCACTAGCGTCCCTTGAACCTCGGCTTGCGCCGTTCCAGGAACGCCCCGACGCCCTCCTTGTGATCTTCCGACATGCTCGCCAGCGCGAACTGGTCAATATCCATATGGGCTGCAAGATCGTCCAGCGCGTGCGCGAGACGATTGACCGTCAGCTTGGTCATGGCGACCGACAGCGGCGGCTGGGCCGCGACCTTGCCGGCGAGCGTCATCGCGGCGTCGAACGCCTTGCCGGGTTCGGCAACCTCTTCCACCAGGCGCCATTCGTAGGCCTCCGCGGCCGAGATGCGCTGGTCGGCCAGGATCACGGCCTGCTTGGTGCGGGCCGGTCCCATCAGATGCAGCATGCGCGGCACACTCTGCCAGCTCATGTTCATGCCGAGCCCGATCTCGGGCACGCGCATGTGGGCGTCACGGGCCATCACGCGGAAATCCAGCGCCACGGCCAGCGCCACGCCGCCCCCGACGCAAAAACCCTCGATGGCGCCGATGGTGATCTGCTCCATCTCCTGCCACGCCCGCGTTAGCCGCGGTCCGAGCTTGAGATGCCGGCGCAAGGTGCCGAGGTCCATGCCCTGGCGTGAGCGACCTTCGGGATCTTTGAGGTCGAAGCCGGCGCTGAAGGATTTGGCGCCGCCCGTCAGCACCACCACCGAGGTTTCGGCGTCATCCTCAAAGCTGCGCGCGGCATCGGTGAGCTGGCGCAACGCCTCGGGTGACAGCGCATTGATGCCGTCGCCACGGTCGAAACGCACCACCGCGATGCGGCCCTCGGGCCCGAGGCCCTTTTCGATCTTTACGAACTGCGTCAAGCGAACGCTCCCTGCCCTTGTTCTTGTTGGTGGTTTACCGCTTACAAATGGCCGGTGCGGTGATGCTCCGGTTTGCTGTCGGGTACCGGGAAGCGGATCGTGGTCCCGAGCGTGATCCAGTGGGCGTCTTCGCCCATGATGTTGTGGCCATAGATCAGGTCGACCGAGAAGATATCGTTCGGCCGGTAACGCATACCGGTCTGAAACCGCGGCCGCACGGTGCTCGGTTCATCCGACTGTCCCACCTGCCCGAAGGCCTCAATGGTCCATTGCAAGGTCTCGGTGAACTTCCAGTCGAAGCCGACCCCATAGGTGAGATAGTGCCGGTCGACGGTGCGGTCCCACAACCAGCCGCCGTTGAGATTGATGCGCGTGACTTCGGAAAGCCTGAAGGTCGCGGGGATGGTGGCAAACACCGTCTGGTTTTGCCCGGTCAAGGCATCGAATTGAGCGCCGGCAGAAAATGAAAAGCCGAGTTTTCCAACCCCCGTCGGCACCAGGTTCGTCTTGGCCTTCGGCGCGAATGTGGTGCTCCAGGCGCCGCCGCTGCGGGCTTCGTTGCTGAGCATGCTCAGCTCGACCGGCTTCAGCTTGAACGGATCGACCACGCAGGACGGGTTGGCGACCATCGAGAAATCGGTGTTGGTCGCCGCCTGCATCCAGCTCTCGACCTTGCAAGAGCCGGTATCAGAAATGTCGGCGGCGTCGACTGCATAGGCGCCGTTGGCGGCGCGCGCCGCTCCGGCCGGAAATCCGGCCAAAATGGCCGCCGCGGCTGCGATTCCGATGCCTGCTGCCCCGTACCCCATCGGGGAAACGTAACAGAGTCTCCGCCTCGACATAGCCCGGATTTTGCGACTATCTTGGCGCCATGAGCGAACATGATCACGACCATCACCACCACGATCACGACCATTCGGAACTGTCGGAGACCGAGCTGCGGGTGCGTGCGCTCGAGACCATCCTGACCGAGAAGGGCTATGTCGAGCCGGCGGCGCTGGATGCCATCATCCAGGCCTATGAGACCAAGATCGGCCCGCACAACGGCGCACGTGTCGTCGCCAAGGCCTGGACCGA
>JAIEPP010000134.1 GCA_019748335.1 Xanthobacteraceae bacterium | reverse complement strand
GACGTGCCAGTGCCGCCGATCGGCGCGCAGCCGGGCCCGCCCGATCCGCACGCGGAGGCAGCGGAGGCCGCCCGGCAGCGCGCCGCTCAGGAGCGGGATGCCGCGCGCACCAGCTCGGTCTTCCTCGGGAGCGGTGGCGCGCATGCTAGCGCAGAGCCCATCTCGGCACCGGGCTTGCCCGCGTCCTCCATGCAGGAACCGGCTTCGCCGCCAGCGCAAGGCGACCAGGCCGGCAAGCGCGCATTCATGGCGCAGGCGGAGAACCAGCGCACGGTCAGCGTCGAGCGGCTGACGGCGCCGGCATCCCCTAATATCGTGCAGGCCGGCAGCATCATCCCGGCCGCGCTCATCACCGGCGTCCGTTCGGACTTGCCCGGCCAGATCACCGCCCAGGTGACGGCCAACGTCTATGATAGCCCGACCGGACGCATCCTGCTCATCCCGCAGGGCGCCCGGCTGATCGGCGAGTATGACAGCGAGATCGCCGCCGGGCAGACCCGCGTGCTGCTGGCCTGGGATCGGCTCATCATGCCGGACGGCCGCTCGATCGTTCTCGAGCGCCAGCCCGGCGCGGACGGAGCCGGGTTCGCCGGCCTGCAAGACCGGGTGAACCAGCATTGGGGCAACCTGCTCAGGGCCGCAGCCGTTTCGACGCTGCTCGGTGTCGGGACCGAGCTGGGTGCGGACAGTGAGGACGACCTGACCCGCGCCCTGCGGCGCGGGTCACAGGACACCATCAATCAGACGGGCCAGCAGATCGTGCGGCGGCAGCTCAACGTGCAGCCGACACTCACCGTCCGGCCAGGCCATCCGCTGCGCGTGGTGCTGACCCGCGACCTGGTGCTCGAACCCATCGGAGGACCGCGATGACCAAGTTGAAGCTCGGGCCGCTCGCCGACGACAGGCCCGTAAAGCTGACCGTGGAGCTACCCGCCGCCGTTCACCGCGATCTTATCGCCTATGCCGCCGCGCTGGCGGCCGAGACAGGCGGGGATGCCGTCGCTCCCGAGAAGCTGGTTGCGCCGATGCTCAGTCGGTTCATGGCGAGCGATCGGGGGTTCGTGCGCGGGCGGCGCGGCGCGAAGGACTGACCGAACCGTCACGACACCCGGCGACGACCTGACGAGCTTCGTCGATGTTGGCCTCGAAATACAGTGTGCCCCGTGCTTGAACCGCTGCGGCTGGTGCCAGAGCCGGGCCGACCGCGACCGTCGTGTTCGCAGACGGCATGATGACCGGGCGAAGGATGAATCCGCCCGTGAAGCCAACGACCAAAGCCGCCAGCACGATGATAAGTGTCTTGCCCTGGAACATGGCGGATAACTCCAAGAACTGATGTGTTTTTCTACTGTAATCGCGATGCAAAATCAAAGGACAGCGCGTAGCGCGCCTTGATGAATCCGAGGAAACGGCGCAGCGCGGGATTGCTGTTGTCGTCGCTCCAGCATCCCGAATAGCCCGTCAGCGCCGGACCTTGCTCGCCGTGTATCGGCCGATACACGACCTCGGGATAATGCGCGCCTATCGAACCCTCGCAAACGATGCTCACGCCGGAGCTGCCGCCAAGGACGCTCAGGATCGTCTCTCGGCTCGATTGGTGCATTCTGATGTCGGGCTTGGCGCCCGATACGGACAACCTGCCTAACAGCATGTCCCGCATTTCCGGGCCGGGATCGGCGACGGTCAGAAGGAAGCGCTCGCCGCGAAGATCCGTCCAGTGAACCACGTCGCGATCCGCGAGGGGGTGCAATGCGGGCAGCGCGGCGAGGATGCGTTCGCTCCACAGCGTCTCGCAGCGGAAGCCGTCGTGCCCGGCAACGCCCATCAGGATCGCGATGTCGATCTCGCCGGTGTCGAGGCCGGCGAGCAGGACGCTGCGGTCCGCTTCCACACACTCTACCTCGACGTCAGGATGCGCCTCGCGCCAGCTCATCAACGTGGCCCGGAGGTTGCCGGCTGAGACCGGGCTATTGTGCCCGAGCATGAGACCGCCGGCCCGGCCCTGCCCGGCGGCCCGCATCATTGCCACTAGCTTGTCCGCGCTCGCGACCATCGGTTTCGAGCCACGAATGAAGGCGCTACCAGCCAGCGTCATCGTCACGCCTGCACGCGAGCGCTCGAATATGGGCATTCCAATCGACCGCTCCAGCTTCAGGATGCTGCGGCTCAGCGTCGATTGCTCCATGTCTAGAGCGCGGGCTGCACGATAAAAGCTGCCGTGATCCGCAGCCGCGACAGCATGGCGAAGCTGGCGAATGCTAAATGGCATAGACGAGTCTTCGAGCCGTTTCGCTTATTCAGGCACAATAGTGCTGCGCGGAATGGAGAGGGTGAGGCTTTGCGGACGGCGACCGGCCGTGACCAACCTTGCGTCGGGGTGGGCGGCCGTCATGCCGCGACTTCCGGCGGCTCGGCCTCGTCGCCGGTCGTCATCCATAGGGCTTTCGCGATCCGTCGCTGATCGTCGGCCGACACCGGCAGGATGGGCCGGGGCGGCGTCACGGTCGCAAGCGACAGCTCGGCCGCGGCAACATAGGCGACCCGAAGACTACCCAGCTCGCGAAACAACTCCCACAGGCGCGCGAGCTGGCGGTCAACCCGCGCCACCTCATGCCGGTCCTGATCGGCCGCACTTTTGGCGATGGCCATCGCCTGAGCGGGAAGGAAACCGGCGAGCACGCTATAGAAGGCATCCGCACCGGCCAGCAGCGCATCCGCCATGCCCCAATCTCCGCTGTAGCCAATCGCGAGCTTGCTCATTGTACGGGCCCGCATGTCAGCCAAGTCCGCGTTGATCGCGCAGTTCGCCGGCAACGGCATTTTCACCGCCGCGATGTTCGGCACCTCCGCCAGACGGTCGAGCAAGGCGGGGCTGAAGTTGAAATGCGTGGTGCCGGGGTTGTTGTAGATGCACAGCGGCAGCCGCGTCGTCGCCGCGACGGCGACATAATGCTCGAACGCCTCGTCCTGAGTCAGCGGCGTGTAGGACACCGGGGCCATCAATAACCCGTCCGCGCCCTCCGCTTCCGCATCGCGCGCGAGGTCCTGGGCGTCGTCGGTGCGGAGAGATCCGACGCCGACCATGAGCGGGGTTCGCCCAGCGACCGCCTTGACCGCGGCGCGGAGCGCCCGCCGCCGCTCGGTGCGCGACAGATAGGCATAGGTGCCGGTGCTGCCGAGCAACCCGATTGAGTCGACTCGTGCATCGGCCAGGTGCGTGACGAGACGGGCGACGCCTTCAACGTCAACGACGCCATGCTCGTCTGCGGGCGTGATCGGGAAAGCGGAAATGCCTTCGAACAACGCCATGTCAGTTTCCTTTGCCCGAGGGTATGTTGACCCCCTTGGATTGCAGGTATTTTTTGACGCTGCGCGCCGCCTGGCGGATACGCTGCTCGTTCTCGACAAGCGCGATGCGGACATAGCCTTCGCCCTGCTCGCCGTAGCCGACGCCAGCCGCGACCGCGACCTTGGCATGGGTCAGCAGCTCCTTGGAAAACTCTAGGCTGCCCATGTCGCGTAACCCCGGGGGAAGGGGCGCCCATGCGAACATCGACGCGCTCGGCTTGGGTATCTCCCAACCGGCGCGCGCGAAGCTGTCCACCAGCACGTCGCGGCGCTTGTGGTAAAGCTGGCGGTTCTTCTCGACGATATCCTGCGGCCCGTTGAGCGCGGCGACGGCGGCGGCTTGGATCGGCGTGAAAGCGCCATAGTCGAGGTAGGATTTCACCCGCGCCATCGCGGCGATCAGGCGCGGATTGCCGACCGCGAAGCCGATCCGCCAGCCCGCCATGCTGTAGGTCTTGGACATGCTGGTGAACTCCACCGCCACGTCCTTCGCGCCCTTGGCCTGCAAGATCGAGACGGTGGGTTTGCCGTCGTGGTACAGCTCGGCATAGGCGAGGTCGCTCAACACCCACAGGTCATGCGCCTTAGCGAACGCCACCAACCGCTCATAAAAAGGGAGGTCCACCGTCTCGGCGGTCGGGTTCGCCGGGTAGTTGGTGACGAGCAGCTTGGGGCGCGGCACGGTGAACCGCATCGCGCGCTCAAGGCTCTCGAAATAATCCTCGTCGGGCGTCGTCGGCACGCTGCGGATCGTCGCCCCGGCGATGATGAACCCGAACGTGTGGATCGGATAGGAGGGGTTGGGCGCCAGCACCACGTCGCCGGGCTCGGTGATCGCCGTGGCGAGGCTGGCGAGCCCTTCCTTAGACCCCATAGTCACGACAACCTCCGTCTCGGGATCGAGATCAACCCCGAAGCGGCGCGCGTAATAATCGGCCTGCGCCCGGCGCAGGCCGGGGATGCCCTTGGACTGCGAATAGCCATGCGCGTTGGGCTTTTGCGTCACCTCGATGAGCTTAGCGATGACGTGATCGGGGGGCGGCAAATCGGGGTTACCCATGCCGAGGTCGATCACGTCCTCCCCGGCCGCGCGCGCCGCCGCGCGCATCGCGTTGGTCTCGGCGATGACGTAGGGCGGCAGCCGCTTCATGCGGTAAAATTCTTCGCTCATCGGCGTAGCTCCGCCGGGGCGCGAATCGTCGCCGGCTTGGCCGGCGACCCCGTGAAGCGTTTCGCGCCAGCGACGCACAGAATGACGATCACGGTCGAGGCGATCATCATCCAAGCGACCGGCTCACCCAGCACCAAGCCGGCGAGCAGCAGGCCGAAAAAGGGCTGGAGAAGCTGGAGCTGGCCGACGCCGGCAATGCCGCCGAGCGCCAGGCCGCGATACCAAAACACGAAGCCCAGCATCATCGAGAAGATCGAGACGTAGGCGAAGCCTACCCACGACCGCCAACCGATCGCGGCCCAGCTCGACGGCATCGTGACAAGCGCGATCACCGCCATCAGCGGCAGCGACAGCAGCAGCGCCCAACTGATGACCTGCCATCCGCCAAGCCGGCGCGAAAGCGTCGCGCCTTCGGCATAGCCAAGGCCGCACAGCAGGATCGCGGCGACCATCAGCAGGTCGCCGGTCAGCGATCCGCCGCCGCTATAGTAGAGCGCGAATCCCGCGACGGTCGCCGCGCCGATGCTGGAGAAGATCCAAAAGGCCGGCTGCGGGCGCTCGCCGCCGCGCAGCACTCCGAAGATCGCGGTGGCGAGCGGCAACAGGCCGATGAACACGACCGAGTGCGCGGCGGTGATGTGTTGGAGCGCGAGCCCGGTCAGCAGAGGGAAGCCGACCACCACGCCGATCGAGACGATCGCCAGCGGGATGATGTCCTGCCGCGCCGGCTTGGCCTGGCGCAGCGCCAGCAGGAAGGCCGCGCCGAGAATGGCAGCGATCACCGCGCGTCCCGTGGTCAGGAACAGCGGCGAGAAGTCCGCCACGGCCACACGGGTCGCCGGCAGCGATCCGCTGAATATGATGACACCCAGGAGGCCGCTGCCCCAACCGGCGGTGCTCTTTTCCATAAGTCCTCGCTTTCACTTCGATCGGTAGAGGTGCGGCTAGGAATAGGACAGTAACGGTTCCACACAGATCGAAATAACCGTATGGTTGGGTTCAGCCATACAGATACAGGAATGAGCGATCGAACTTCATGACCGTCACCCGTACCGAAGAATTGATGGAGGCGATCCGCTTGAAGATCGCGAGCCGGGCCCTTGGCCCCGACGACAAGCTGCCCTCCGTTCGGAGATTCGCAGCGGCGATGAGCGTGTCACCCTCCACCGTGGTCGAAGCCTACGACCGGCTCGCGGCCGAAGGGATCATCCGCGCCAAGCCCGGATCGGGCTTCTACGTCACCGGGTCCAACATGCCCCCCATGTCGATCGGTGAGATGGGGCCGCGCCGCGACCGCGCCGTCGATCCGTTCTGGGTGTCGCGCCAGTCGCTCGACGCCGACGAGACGATGGAGAAGCCGGGTTGTGGGTGGCTCCCCGCGAACTGGATGCCGAACGCGGCGCTCCGGCGGGGCCTGCGCAATCTCGCGCGTGCCGACGACGCGATCCTTTCCGACTATGGCAGCACGCGCGGTTCGCTGGCGCTGCGCCGCATCCTGCTTGGCCGGTTTGCAGAGGAAGGGATAGAGGCCGGGACCGACCAAGTGTTGCTTACGGCGTCGGGAACGCAGGCGATCGACCTGATATGCCGGTTCCTGTTGAACCCCGGCGATACGGTGCTGGTCGATGATCCCGGCTATTTCAATTTCCAGGCGCTGCTCCGCGCCCACCGGGTCGAAGTCGTCGGCATCCCGTACACCACGACCGGGCCGGACACGGCCGCGTTCGAGGCGGCAATCGCCGCCCACAGCCCCCGGCTCTACATTACGAACTCCGCGCTCCATAACCCGACCGGCGCCAGCATGTCGCCGCAGACCGCGCACCGGCTGCTGAGTGCGGCCACCGCCCACAATCTCATGATCGTCGAGGACGATATCTTCGCTGATTTCGAGCCGTCGCCATCGCCTCGGCTTGCGGTGCTGGACGGCCTCGATCGCGTCATCCGAATCGGCAGTTTTTCCAAGACGCTCTCGGCCTCGGTGCGGTGCGGCTATATCGCCGCGCGCGCGGATTGGATCGAGGGACTGATCGACCTACAGGTGGCGACCAGCTTTGGCGGGCCGAGCCCGGTCGCAACCGAGCTGATCGGGAATGTGCTGGCCGGCGGCAGCTATCGCAAGCACATGGCCGAGCTGCGCCAGAAGCTCACGAAGGCACGGGATCGAACAATCGCGCGGCTCGGGCCGCTGGGGATCGTTCCGTGGACGATGCCACGCGGCGGCTTCTACTTATGGTGCCGATTGCCTGATGGGCTGGACTCGGCCGATATCGCGCGTAGCTGCATGGACGCAGGCGTGATCCTTGCCCCCGGCAACGTGTTCAGTGTTTCTCAGACGGCCGGGCCATTCATGCGCTTCAACATCGCACACTCCGATACTGATAGGGTGGAGCAAGCTCTTAAATCGGCGATCAACCGATAGCTGATGCAAGGCTTTTGAGTAGTATCGGGGGCGCTCGTAGGAGGCGCGGCTCCGTGCCCAGCGGCCATCGGCAGCACTATAGTAGCGGGAACGGCGAGATATATTCGTTATGTTTATCCGGTATGGGGCGCCGCGCTCGGAAGGATTCGAACGCATCCGGCATCCAACGACTATCGTAGCGCTATAGCACAGGTGTAGTGCTCATCATCATCGGGCGTAGCCTGCCACCGGCCGCCGTGCGCCGCCGTGACCTGCCCACGAGCCGCAGCGGCTACGCCAGCGTAAGCCACGGCGATGGGCGAGTTCACCTTGGCGTCCGATGTAATGGCGGCCTCCTGCCTAAAGTCGTCATGAGGCCTTTGACTGGCAATTGTGAAAGCGGACATCGCATTGTCGCGCATACAACGCTGGAGAAACGGACAGCTCTGATCGACAGCCTCCGCAAACCGAAAACTGATTTATGCAGCTAGGCTCATTGCTTCGGTACAAAAAGATCAACGGTGGGGCAGATACGGCTCGCCGATGACGAAGGATACTGCCACTAAAAGCTCGAACTGGAAGGCGGCGGGTTTCTCGGGCCAGTCGTCTGGCTTTACGCTTCGCGCCACCTCATAACCGGCGGGGTCGAGCCAGACGATCGCGTCCACGTCCACAAGCGGCAATACAACCAGTCGCTGCTGCCGATACGCCTCGATGGGACGAACGCACTCCACTTCGATCGCGATTGTTGCTGTGCCTGTACGCCCTGCGCGAGCGGGCTGCCTAGCTTCCACCCATGCACGGATTGTCCGAGGGTCGAGAAGCGCGTTGGCATCTTCGCCCGCCGGACGACCTTCGTAATAGGCTTTCGCATCCAGCTCCGCCTGCGGACGATCAACCGCATCACCGCGGGCGAGCAGGAAAGCCGCTACGGGATCGAGGGTGCCCCAACTGATAAGCTCTTTCAGCCAGAACCCGATCCACGGCAAACCGCTCAATGGCCAGTCGGCTATTTCCAGCGCGCGAATGGGCTGTCCGTCATCCGTCGTATCCAGCAGCAGGCCGATGACACTGCCGAGTCCCCAAGTGCCGCGATAGATGAAGTTGTTCGCTACAAAGGCATACCAGTTCGTAACCTCGTTGGGGCGGGGCTGTCGCGCCAGCGTCGATTTGGCCAGCCACCACCGCAGCAGCATGGGCCAGTCCTCGAAATTTTTCTTCCGACCAAGTTTTGATTCGATCGCAAAAACGGGAATTTCGGACAGGAATGCTAGCACGTCGCGGATGAAGACGAATTGCTCCTCGACGGTCCACCGCGCATAATCGGCGCCTTGCGAAAGCTTGACGCGGATTGCCTCCGCGCGGTCCAGCAACAGCTTTGCAGATCGGGGCGTCAGGCTCGTCTTATACAGACGTCGGCGCTCATCGGCATCGGGATACTGGGCCTTGATCGCTCTGCCACGCGCCAGCCAGACCGTCGCCAGATGCGCCTCACCATGCGAAGCCGCATGGGCATAGGTGCGTCGCCAAATCTTGGCCAATTCCGCTTCGAGCTCGGCAGCGTCGAGTTCGATACCTTTGAGTTCCTCGACCTCCTGGATCGCCGCGATCAGAAATGCGTCTAGTGAATCGAGATAATCATGGCTGGATGGCGGGTATGCAGCCTGCTCAGTAACGGCCGTTTGCTCAAGCCAGGCGATGAATTCAGACTCGGTTCCCCCGCCCACCACCGCTCTCCACGCACGCTCCAGTTCGCGAAGCAGGTGGGCCAGCGGACTCGACGCCTGATCGTCCGGGATTAGATCGCCCACCGCTGCGGTCGCAGCCTCTAGTTGGGCGACCAGGCTCTCGTAGCCGTTCCACTGTCGGTTATAAGTTGGTACGATCCGGCCGAACCGGTTCTCGTAGGTGCGCTCGGGCAGAACGACGAGCGCGCTGCCTTCTGTCGCAACACCGGGGCGTCCCGCGCGCCCGATCAGATTGCTGAACTCCTGCAACGGCAGTTCGCCGTTACTTCTAAAGACGCTGGGGATCAGCAGGAAGTTGACTGGAATGTTGACCCCCTCCGACAGGGTCGATGTGGCAATGATGACTCGAACATAGCCACGATCAATAACGGTCTTCAGCCGCCGGGCGAGGAGGCCCGGCATCTTACCGTGATGCACCACGATACCGCGCGCCAGCAGCCGATACTCGACGGAATCCGCTGTAAAATAGTCGATGGCGGTCGCCAGGCATCGTGCCCAGATCTCGTTACCCTCCTCAATCGTCCAATAGTTGGGAAGTGCGATATCCTGCCATTTGTCCATGAGATCGGCGCACGTCGCGGCAAACGTGTCGATATTCTGTGTGAGCGAAATCATGACTGAAGGCGTTGAGCCGTCCGGGCGCTTTGCAGCCAGGTTAAGCGCGGCCCATAGCGTTGGCGCGCGCATCCGAACCTCAGGTCCATCCGCCGGATTCATACCCCCCGGAACAGCGGGGAATGGCTCGGGTACGAAAGGTGAGTCGTCCCGTCGCTCGTCGTCAAACTTCAGTGAATGCCCATCCATCAGGCTGTAACGGATCGCGAACTGGCCGGTGGGGCGTACTTCGAGACGCCCCAGCATCTGCCGTGTGCTGCGATAGGCCGAACTTGTCGGTATCGCATCGGGCGCATCGGAGACCCAACGGGCCAACGCAGGTGCCGCCCGTGCCGCGACCGCAGACAGCGCGACAATGCGGAAATCGTGATCTTCCCGCGCACGCATCAAGCGGGTGCCGAGTTGTTCGAGCCGGAAGGCGCGCGATGTCCCGTCACCCAGTCCAGTCAGCCGGGCCTCGTCTTGCTCCACCATATGGGCTTCGTCGATGATGACCGTGCGAACCCGGCCGAGGAACAGGACGCCCAAATAGCGCAGGAGCGCATCGGCCTTCTCGAACGTGCAGATGACCACAGTTGGCTGATCGGTTTGAATCCAGGCGTCGGTTGGGCCCCAATCCACACCGCCATACAGGCCCGTGACGACAACCGGCTCCGCCGCGATCCCGCGAAGATCCTCGGCAAGACGGCCCTCCACCTCGGCCGCGAGCGCGCGGGATGGCACGAGGTAGAGCACGAGATTGCCGGCAGTGCCTCCGACCGGGGGATCAGCGAACAGACCCTGGACAGCACCAAGGGTAGCGACCGTGGTTTTCCCTGAGCCGGTTGGCGTACACAGCACGAACGAGCTGTTGTCGCGCAGCTTCGCGATGCCGGCGGCTTGCGCCGGCCAGACAAGCGCTCGCTTGTTGGCAAACGCCGACCGCGCGAACTGCGTGAGAGCGTCGCCGGCCGGCCCGCTCGACGTGAGGCGGAGCCCGTCGATCTGCGGCCATAGACAGGTTTCGATAAAGCGCCGCGCACTGGCAGCGGTCAGCCGCGCCAGCAGGTACGAATAGGGATCGCGGCTATGCAGGAACCCCAGGGCGAGCGCTTCCAGCTTAACCACCGCGCGCTCGACGGGAGCATCGCCGCCCGTTCTAAGAAAGGCGCAGATCGTCCCGACGCACATGACTATATGCTGGACGGACGCGACTTCGAGGTCATTGGGATCGATGCGACCATCGGTCCGTAGTCCGCGATAATTGCTCCAGAAGGTCTGCGCCGCCTGGAAAGCAGCCGGGAAGTCCGCCCGGATGAACTGGCGGAGAAGCTCGGAAAGCGGCTCCCCCTCCGGTAGCCGTCGTAAATGTCCCAGCGCCATCGCCGGATAATCGGCCAACTGATAGGCTGCGGCAGCCAGCAGATGCAGGGGCGCGCCTGGTGGCTTTAACTGGGATTGTGAAAGCCACTCGATGATCTCTGCGGCGCGCTTGATCGCCGTGCGCCACGGCGAGGCAATGTCCGCGCTTCGCTCCAACCAGCCACTTTCCAACAGCAACATCGCCTCGTCGAGATATCCGGCAACATCTCCCGGTCCGAAACTCGCCAAGCCATCGCGGCCCATGTCGCGCCGCAGCCGTTGGCTGTAAAGCTTGGCTTGGCGCGCGGTCAGGGCTTGCCCCGCCAGATTCTCCCGAATTTCGCGGGCGATGGCGATGGTAGCTGCGTTGGCCATCTCAAGCGCCCCGGTACAATATATCGACTACAGCATCCAAGTTCTCGAACTGAAACTCCATCGCTTCGAGGTTGCGCTGTATAGTATAGGCGGGGTGAGGCGCTTCGGGAGGAAGCCAGGCAATCCTGTCGGCGGGCTGTTTGGGCGAATGGCCAACAGCATAGGCGAGCCCATCGTGGCGAGCTGCCGTGCGGAAACCGTCCCGGTAGAATTGAACCAGCGCCTGTTGCCAGGCTTGAGCTTGGGGGGTGTCGTATTCAGTCAGGAGATTGATGAGTTCTCGCACGCCGCTGGGTCGGTTCCCACCGACCATAAGCTTTTCGTGCGCGTCTTTCATGATGCCGGTGTTGCTGACCGTGAGGCATTTGGCTTCGAGCGTCAGGATGTCGGTAATCACGCCATTGGCGTCTACGCGGAACGCCAGTCCATCATCGCCCGTCCGACCTGGCCGCTTTTCTATTTCGGCATCTGGTTCGTGCGCCTCACCCGCCAAAAGGCGTTCGTTGATCAGGTCGAGATGTTGGAATTCCTGATCGTGAAAACGGAAAAGCAGCGCTGGAACCATCCAATCCGAATGGCCGATCGCTCCGAAATGCTCTACCGCAAGCACGCCTAGCGTTTCGCCAAGATATCCCTGAAGCGATATGCGATTGAGCATAGCGGGGTAATGCGCAGCAGGGTCGTGCGGCGGATCGTTGAAGGGCGACAGATCGTCTTGGAAGCCCGAGCGTATCCGACGCCGGGCATCGTCCAATGCCTCTTGGACATAGGCAATCAGTTCATCGCGCAATGGGCCAAGGGCACCGTGAACCTCTCGCCAAACTCGGAGCCGGTAGCGTTGATGCGTCTGGGGTATGCCTTGATCGACCAACCAGGAATTCAGAGGAACAGGCGCTAGGCGACGAAATCGAATCACGTTGTTTAGTCACCCCTCCATTCCCCAAGCACTTCGTTAGCACCGAAAAGATGGGGATGCATTTACCGCTGTAGCTCCCGGTGACACGATCCGCCTCAAGCATACTGTCGCCACGCACCCGGGCGCGGATTTGGCATGAGCGGGTTGCACTGTTGGGTGCAATGACCGGTTCCGCACGGATGCCGGGAGGCGCGCGCATTCCCCTGTGGGGAGCCCACCCAACGTCCCCTTCGGCTCGTCGTCCGCGCCAAGACAGTGCTAGGTCACGGCCGCTTATCGCATGAATTTCTTATGTAGTGCATGATATTGCGTTTTTATGCGCTGCGCGTTATTAGAATGCTCAGGTTAAGCTTTAAAGGGGTTCAGGTGGCATTTCGCGCGGATGAAGCGGCCGAGGTCGGCCTGGAGCGTGCTAAACGGTATCTCATCCCGCGCAGCTTGACAGCAGACGAGCGTCAACAGGCAGAGCGCGCTTTATCCGACATCGTCGCCACATGTGGGCCGGTCGTAGGAGGCTATCCAAGCTGGCATCCCCTCGTGGCGAAATCTCTGAAAGCGAGCGACCAGGTCACTATCCCAAGTGAACGCTGCGGGTACCGCGGCCTCGATCACACCGTCTATTTCGCCCATGGGTTTATCACCTGTCCATACGGGGACGGAGAAGAAGTGATGCGCTCTGCGAACGACATCGTCGGGCCAAAAGACATTTACGTGAAGGCCGAGGTGATTGACGCACCGTTCTATTCGAACGGGACGACGCCGATCCTCGTGAAGTGCGAGTGGGTGGCCGACCTCGAGAAGGGATTCACCATCCCAAAGTCTCTCGCGGTGCCGCTTATGCTGGAGAAGGAAGTGCCGGCTTGGCGGTGGTCGGATGTCGGCGAAACATGGGAAAATATGCGCTCGTACATTTTGGGTTCCCCCCATGGCGCGCGATCGTCGCTGTTCGTCACCCAAGACACCGCGTTGGCCATGAAGAAGATCTACGAAGCGATGGTCAATTCGGGCATGTATGGGCCGATCTACCGCTGATATCGCCCGCCATTACTCATCTTGGATTCTAAAGACCTCAGATGAGCGCCGTTCAATCGAATACTCCGCTTGAATTTGGAAGCTCTGGAGTGCCCACAGTCCGCACGTAGTCGAAGGAGAGCCCCATCAGTTCCGTCCCAACCATGTCCGCCGCTCAGTTTGCGACAGCCTTCGCCCTACGACCAAATCTGGTGGCATGGTTTCTCGGAGCCGGCGCGTCGGCAGCATCCGGGATTCCGACCGGCTATGCGATGATCCGCGACTTCAAGGCCCAGATCTTCTGCCGCGAGACAAACCTTTCTAGACGGGAAATCGATACCGCTGACCCCATCTGGATCGAGCGGATCGATGATTTCTTTCGCCGAACGTCGCTACTGCCGTCGGACGGAGATCCCACGGAATATGCCGCCGCCTTTGAGGCGGTCTATCCCGAGCCTCGCCACCGTCGACAATATATTGCGGATGCGATCGCGAAGGGCACACCGTGCTTCGGGCATAAGGTGCTCGCAAGCCTGATGGCCGCGGGTAAGGTCGATTGCGTCTTCACGACCAATTTCGACCCGCTTGTAGAAGACGCCGCCGTTGCCGCGAACGCAATCCTGCCCATCGCGGACCAGAAACGGCCCACTGTGGCGGCGATCGATTCCGCCGACCGGGCCATGCGTTGCCTCGACGAATCCGATTGGCCGCTAATTGCGAAACTCCATGGAGATTATCAGTCGATAGCGATCAAGAACACCGGATCGGAGCTGGAGCAACAGGACACCCGCATGCGGCACGTGTTGGTCGAGGCCGGGAAGCGGTTCGGAACGCTGTTCATCGGTTACAGCGGGCGCGACACTTCGATCCTAGAGGCGCTGAACGACGTCCTGGCTGCACCCTCTCCGTTCCCGAACGGGCTCTATTGGGTCGCCTCATCAGCGAGCCGCCTGCTCCCAGCCGTCACCGAATTTCTGGATCGCGCGCAGGCGGCGGGGGTCGACGTTTCGGTTGTCGAATGCACGACGTTTGACGAACTGGTCGCCGAGATTGTCAAGACAACCGACCTGCCGCAGGCGCTCTACGATCGCGTGATGGCAGGGCGACCTACGCCGCGCCTCGTACCCGTTCAAATTCCGAATGCCAAAGTCCGGGCATTCCCGGTGCTGCGCTATTCGGCGATTCTGCTCCAATCGATGCCGAGGGCGGCGAGGCGCATCACGCTGAGCCGCGCGACCACGTCGGCAGAGGTGCGCGAAGTCTTCAAGGCGAAGGGATATCGAGCGACGGCGGCCGCGATGGGGCGGGAGCTTGCGGTGTTCGGGCGAGATCAGGAGATCCTGGACGCCTTGGCTCCGCTCGGCCCATCGCTCGCTGGAACGATTGACCTCGATCCGGCCGCCGATAGCTGGGCCATGGGCTTGCTTTACGATACGCTCGTTCGGTCTCTCGCCCGACAGCGCCCGCTCATCCCGCGCTACAGGCGTTCAGGTCATTCACTCGTCGTCGCCACACCCCGCGACGGCGATGATCCCGAACGAACGCGGCGCCAGCAACTGACCCTATCTCGGATGCGCGACGCTTACGGGACCAATCTCTTCGGCGCAGTGCCCCAGCTTGGCTTCCCATTTCAGGAGGGAGTCCACCTCAAGCTGGAACAGGTCGATGGCAGGTGGTGGTGCGGCTTCGAGCCCTACACCTTCGTCCAGCTACCCCGACAGGAAGCTCCCCACACGGAGGGCGCGGAGGATCTGGTCGCCGACCAGGCCCCAGCTGAAATAGGTCTGCAGGCCGAGCGCCGGGGTGATCCCGCGGGTGACTGGCGCCGCGAACGCTGGGCTCCGCGCTATAACAAGAATTGGGCCAGCATTATTGGGGCCTGGGCCCAGCTTCTGACCGAAACAGGAGGCACGACTCGAAGCGCCTTCGGACTCGAAGAGGGCACTGGCATTGATGCCGTGTTCAAGGTGTCCCCCATCACAGGCTATAGCCGCCCGTCGCACCACCATCCCTACTTCGACAGGAGCAAATGATGGCGAACCCAGCCCTCACCGAGCTGCCGCCATTCACGCTCTTGGATGAGCCGGACCTGTCGTTTTCGCCATCCGACGCCACCCAGGTTGATGTCCATCCACTGCGGGGCCTCCTGAATTTCGGGCCGTATTCGAAGGGATCTTTTAGCGGATACACTTCCCGCGTGCGCATCGCCACGGTTGGCCCGGAGAGCGCTTTCCATCGTCGCGGCGACCTGATGAAGCTGTTGCGGAGCGCGCATCGGCCTTCCGACCGATCAGAATATGTGCCGGAATATCCCGGTTTCGAGCGCCTGTTCCGCGTGTCGCTCGAGGCCGCGCCCGCAAGTGCGCACATCAAGTGGCCTGAACGCCTCGACCAGATGCCGGGCGACGGTGACGCGCAACATCGCCTCTACCTTGCCATGGATGCCGCGCTCCGCCGGCTCGACGCCGTTCACAACGAGTTCGACGTTGTGCTGGTCCATTTTCCCGACAGCTGGGACACGGCGACACGCGGAAAATTCTTTGATGCGCACGACGTGCTGAAGGCTCTTGGCGCTAAGTACAATATTCCAACCCAGGTCCTGAACGACCGCGTCTTCACCTTCAGCTACAAGGCCTCGCTCGCGTGGCGTCTTTCGACCGCTCTGTATGTGAAGGCTGCGGGCACGCCGTGGAAGCTAGCGCCGCTGAAAGGCGTGCCGACCGATACCGCCTACATCGGGTTGGCCTATGCCCTACGCGGCGACCAGCAAGACGCGCATTATGTAACATGCTGCTCGCAGGTTTTCGATATGGACGGCGGCGGCATGCAATTCGTTGCGTTCGAGGCGCGGGACCCGGTGGCCGACGTCGCTGAAGCCCGCAGGAACCCCTTTCTCAGCCGCGACGACATGCGCGCGGTCCTCGCCCGTAGCCTAGAACTCTATCAAGGGCGCAACGGCGGCAACCTGCCCAAACGCATGGTCATTCACAAGACGACGGCCTTCAAGGAGGGCGAAATCGAGGGCGCGTACGACGCGCTCGCCGGTGTCGCGGAAATAGAGTGCGTCGAGGTCAGTTCGGCATCATGCTGGCGCGGCGTCTGGCTCATCAAGTCCGGATTAGAGAAGCCGCCGTCAAAGCCGTCGGGGTTTCCCGTGCCGCGCGGGACGATGGTGGTCCGCACAGGCAATTCCGCCCTAGTATGGGTGGCGGGCAATGCTCCCGAGGTCTCTACCAAGGGCGATTACTATCAGGGCAAGAAGAGCATCCCTCGGCCGCTGCAGCTGATCCGCCATGCCGGCAGCGGGCCGCTAGAACTCATAGCCCATGAGGCGCTGGCCCTCACCAAGATGGATTGGAACAACGACGCGCTCTACGACCCTGTGCCGGTCAGCATTCGCTATTCGCAGAAACTGGCCCGCACGATAGCGAATGTCCCGGACTTGCCGCGGAACGTCTATCCGTATCGCCTGTTCATGTGATCGCGCCGCGATATGCGCTTCTCCAAAGGCCGGGGTGCAAGCAACGTCGAGTGATATCAAAGTTTTCATGGCGAGTGACGGCGGCAAGTCCGCGCGATATCAAACGCGGCGGAGAAAGCGCGTTCGTATCCACATAGACGGCATCGAGCCAATGTCGGCTCCGGATCGCATGGCGTTCGGGGAGGAAGTCGTCGCTGAGTTCAAAGGCGTCAGCCGAACGGCGGGTCTTGGAACAAGCCGTCGTTCGCGCAACTGCCGATGAACGGCGTATGTCGGTCGGAAGCCACCGTTTGCTATCGTAGTGCTACAGCGTAGGAATAGTGCTCATCTTCATCGGGCGTGGCCCGCCATCAGGCCCTGTCAAGAATTTGCGACGCCTCGTGGTCGCTTAGGGTATCCCTCGGAAGAGCGACAAAGATCA
>JAIEPP010000335.1 GCA_019748335.1 Xanthobacteraceae bacterium | reverse complement strand
CTCAGCCGGGCTGTCCGGCCGGCACGACCAGCTTCGGTCCACCGTGCTCGACGCGGCGCCCGGCCAGCCGCTCGGCCTGGAACACCGCCAGCGTCAGCACCGCGATCGCGACCGCCTGATGCGTCAAAGCGAGATCGATCGGCACCTGACGCAGCAGTGTCAGAACGCCGAGCGTCGCCTGCAGCATGATCGCCGCCACAAGCCACCAGGCGCCACCGATGACGGCTGCACCGGCCCGCGACCTGACGGTATCGATGGCGTGCACGAGCGCCAGCGCCAGCAGTGCGTAGGCGGTCATGCGGTGCTCGAACTGCACGGTCAGCGTATTGTCGAACAAGTTGCGCCACCACGGGTCCTCGAACCACAGCCGCGCCGCCGACGGAATGAAGCTGCCGTCGATATCGGGCCAGGTGTTGAACACCCTGCCCGCGCGCAGGCCCGCGACCAGCGCCCCGAAATAGAGCTGCACGAAGGTCAACGCCAGCAGCGCCATGGCCGTGATTTTCAGGCGCGACGGCGCCGGTGGTTGCGGCCGATCGGTCAACCGCCGCAACGTCCACATAACAGCGGCAAAGATCAGCAACGCCAGCACCAGATGCGTCGCCAGCCGATATTGCGATACCTCGACCCGCTGCGACAGCCCTGACGCCACCATCCACCAGCCGACCGCGCCCTGCAGTCCGCCGAGACCGAAGATCAGCCACAGCCGCCGCTTCAATTCAGCGCCGAGAACCCCGCGCCAGAGGAAAAACAGAAACGGCAGCAGATAGACCGCGCCGATCACACGTCCGAGCAGCCGGTGGCTCCATTCCCACCAGAAGATGGTCTTGAACTCGGACAGGCTCATGCCGGCGTTGAGTTCGCGATATTGCGGGATCGCCTTGTAGCCCTCGAACGCCTGCGCCCATTGCGTGTCGTCGAGCGGCGGCAGCGCGCCGGTGACCGGCTTCCACTCCACGATCGACAGTCCGGATTCCGTCAGCCGCGTGGCGCCGCCGACCAGCACCATGATCGCGATCAGGGCGGCGACCGAAATCAGCCACCATCTGACGGCACCGAGTTGCGGCGCCTGCTGTGCGGATTGACCTGCCATGAAACCGTCTGGAACCGAGCTTGATTGAATTGACGCGCCCCTTATAGTCCGCCCCTTCCCGCGCGCAAGCCGCGCCAACGGCAACGAGTTTCACATATCCGCCATGACGATACGCACATGACGATGCGCACGCGCAAACTGTTCGGAACCATCGCCCTGCTGGTGCTCGTGGTGGTGTGGTCGCTGATGGGCATGACGATCGCTCAAACGCCGTGGCTGGCCAATTCGGGGCTGCTGCAGGCGATCTTCTACGTCGTGGCCGGCCTCGGCTGGGTGCTGCCGGCGATGCCGATCGTGAGCTGGATGTCGCGGCCGGATCGCTCGACCTAGTCCGGCTGGCCTAAACCCAGATTATCCCGCGTCGGCCTCACCGGCGGAAACGTAATGCCGGACAGCAGGACACGCATCATGCGCAGCGAACGCTGCCGTCCATCCCAGGCGACGCGCGGCAGCGCGTAGAGGTTGGTGTACCCTTTCGGCTCGACGACACCCGAAATCGACGATACCGCGCTGGCAAAACCGGTCTCCTGCACCATCTCCCGATGCTGCCGGCGCCAGCTGCCGCGGTCACCGAACGGATAGGCGAAATGCCTGAGATCGCGGTGCAAGGCAGTCTCCGCGACTGCCTTGCCCATCGCGATTTCACGTTTGGCGTCGACCTCCCCGAGATTCGACAGCACCGGGTAATTCACCGTCGCGCTCCCGATCGTCACCATCGGATCGGCTGCCAATTTGGCCAGGTCGTCCCAGTCCATCGACGCCCCGCGCGACAGCGTCGCGAGATCGACCGAATAGCGCTTGCACAGATCGTTGATGGCGAATGAGAGATCCGGCGGCGGCAGTGTCCGCATCCAGCTGACGAGAAATTCGAAAGCCTCGTATTTCTCCTGGGTCTGCCCGGTGGCGAAGCGCCGCTCCTTGCGATCGATCACCAGGCTGATGCGGCTTTCGCGCGCGATCATTTGTTCCAGCGCGAGCCACCACATTTCGCCAAGGCCGTCGGGGAACGCGGTCGGCAGGTAAACGGCGAAGGGAACGCGATGTTTCGCCAGCACCGGATAGGCCGACGTGACGACGTCCTTGTAGCCGCCATCAAAAGTGAGACACACGAACGGTCTTGGTTTCGGCAGCGTCACCGCGCGCCGGCACACCTCGTCGATCGTGATGATATCGAACTTCCAGCGCTTCAGCGCCCGGATAGTCCGATCCAGAAACCGAGGCGTGATTTCGCTGATTTGATGCGGCTGAAACCCGACAGACCGGCGCGGACGCACGCGTTCGAACCGCAGGATGACGCCGGCACCGCCGGTCTGCCGCTGCCTCAGCCGTGCGTAGCCGCTGAAATAAGCGAGCTCCATCCGGGCCCGCTGCAAGATACCGATGTCCGACGCCAACGTCCGTCCCCAAATGCGGTCGCGCGAGCCCCCGCCGCGGCCGCATTGTATTACTCTTTGTTGACATTTCCCTGCGAAGGTCGGGCAAAGCCGCAAATTGTAAACAATTTCATATAACACGGGTTCCGCGATGACCATGGCTGCCGCGATTGAAGACGGTACGGCGGATATCAACGCGCGCTCGAAACCCGGCCGCATCGCCAGCATCGATATTCTCCACGATCTCGCCTCCGCGGAAGCGGTCTGGCGCAACCTCGAAGACCCGCAGGGGTCCTGTACGCCATTTCAGCGCTTTGGCTTCGTTGCCGCCTGGCAACGGCAGGTCGGCGAGCGCGAGGGCCTTACCCCCTTCATCGTGATCGCCTACGACGCCGAGCGCCGGCCGCTGCTGCTGCTGCCGCTTGCCGTCAGGCATGCCTATGGCGCGCGTTGCGCCAGTTTCATGGGTGGGAAGCACTCGACCTTCAACATGGCGCTGTGGGACCGGGATTTTGCCGCAACCGCGACGCAAGCCGACCTCGAAGGCCTGATATCGGCGATCTCGCAACGATCCGAAGTCGACGTGTTCACGCTGCACCAGCAACCGCTGCGCTGGCGCGACCTGCCCAATCCGCTGGCGCTGCTGCCGCGCCAGCCTTCGGCCAATGGCTGCCCGGTGCTGAAGATGGAACCAGGTGCGGCGCCGGCGACGCTGGTCAGCAATTCGTTCCGGCGACGCCTGAAGGGCAAGGAACGCAAGCTGCAACAGCCCGGCTATCGCTATCATGTCGCAGCAACCGAGGCCGACATCACGCGGCTGCTCGACTGGTTCTTCCGCGTCAAGCCGCTGCGGATGGCCGAACAGAAGTTGCCCAACGTTTTTGCCGACCCCGGCATCGAGGACTTCGTCCGTCTCGCCTGCACCACGCCGCTCGCCAACGGCAAGCACGTCATCGACATCCACGCGCTGGAATGCGACGAGGAAGTGATCGCGATCTTCGCCGGCGTCGCCGACGGTCATCGCTTTTCGATGATGTTCAACACCTACACGATGTCGGCCAGCTCGAAATACAGCCCCGGCCTGATCCTGATGCGCGACATCATCGACCACTACGCCGCGCAGGACTATCGTGCCTTCGATCTCGGGATCGGATCGGACGACTACAAGCGGCTGTTCTGCAAGGACGACGAACCGATCTTCGACAGCTTCATTGCGCTCAGCCAGCGCGGCAAGCTCGCCGCCGGCGTCATGTCGGGCCTCAACCGCACCAAGCGCATGGTGAAGCACAATCCGGCGCTGTTCGAGATGGCGCAAAAGCTGCGCAACGCGTTCAGCTAAATATTTCGGAAAATCGTAGCTTCGTAGGGTGGGTTAGCCCAACGGGTCCGCGCGGAGCGCGGCCCGATGACAGGCTCCGGCGTAACCCACCATTCTCTCTGCGTGCACAGGTCGGTGGGTTACGGCTTCGCCTAACGCACCGTTACGCCGCCACCACGTGCTGGGTTTCAATGGCGTCCGACGGCTGGCACGGCTGGCTCAGCAGCAGCACCTCGGCAAAACCGACCGCCCTGAGCTGATCGCACATCAGCGCGCGGGCGTCGGCCGCCATCGAGGCTTCCGGCACCACCACCGCGCGCGCCTGCGAGGTCAGCAGTTCCGCCGGAAGATCGGAAGCAGCCCCTGCGTCCAGCAGCACATGATCGTAGACCCGCGTCAGCGCGTCGATCGTCAGGGCCAGCCGCGGCGACTGCAGCTGCGCGCGATCGAAGCCCGGACGCCCCGCGCTGACGAGATGGAGACGTGATTGCCTGTCCTTGGTGATGATCTGCGCGAATGACGCCTCGCTTTGCATCAACTCCGCAAGGCCGGGCGCGGACGGATCGACCGACGCCGCGGGAATCATCGGCAACGCGCCCGAGAGATCGACGAGGACGATTTTCGCCTGTCGCGCCATCTGCCGTGCCAGCGTCAGTGCGGTCAGCGTGATGCCCTCGCCCGACGCCGTGCCCAGCACGGTGACCTTGCGCAAGGCTCCGGCGGAGTCGGCAAGACCGTCGGCCAATCTCTCGATCTCGGTTGACGTTGCCGCAACATCTTTGGCCGCAATATCTTTGGCCGCGACATCCCTGGCCGCGACCTCCGTGTGGGGGGCATCCACACGGGCTTCGCTCACCGTCGGCTCGGGGACTTCGACGGCTTCGGCAGGGGGCGCCGGAATCTCCGGCACCAGTGATGGCGCCCGTACCACGACCGGCCACGCCGCGAGAGCGGAAACCCGCGGCGCGGTCATGCGCAGAAGTTCGCCGGTTGCGATCGCGCCGCTGGTGAGCAGCAGGGTCGCCAGTGTCGCGATCAGCACGATCGGCAGCTTCTTCGGATAGGCCGGGGTGTTGGAAACGCTGGCGCGGGAAATGATGCGGCCGTCGGCCGGCGCGGCCTCGATGTTCTCGCGGGTGGTCGCCTCGCGGTATTTGGCGAGATAGGATTCGAGCAGATCGCGTTGCGCCTTGGCTTCGCGCTCGAGCGCACGGAGTTGTACGTCCTGGCCGTTGTTCGAGGACGCCTGTTTCTTCATCTGATCGAGGCTGGCGATCAGGCCCTGTACCCTGCCATTGGCGATGCGCGAGTCATTCTCCAGCGAGCGGGAGACCTTGCCCGCCTCGTCGCGCAACTGCCCGTCAAGATCGGCGAGCTGGGCCTTCAATTCCTTGATGCGCGGATGCCGATCGAGCAACGTCGAGGACTGTTCGGCAAGCTGCGCCCGCAGCGTCACCCGCTGTTCGGACAGGCGGCGGATCAGTTCGGAATTCAGCACCTCCGAAGCCTCGATCGGCTTGCCGCTCTGGAGCATTTCCTTGATCAGCCGCGCCCTGGACTCCGCGTCCGATTGCAGCGCGCGGGCGTTGTTCAACTGGGTGTTGATCTCGCCCATCTGCTGATTGGACAGCGTGGTGTTGTTGGTGCCGACGAACAGGCTCGACTTCGAACGGAAATCCTCGACGCGCGATTCGGACTCGGCCACCTTCTTGCGCAGGTTCTCGATTTCACCCGACAACCACTGGCTGGCGGACTTGGCCTGTTCCTGCCGCGCGTTCTGCTGCAGCACCAGGTAGCCTTCGGCAATCGAGTTGGCGACGCGCGCCGCAAGTTCGGGATCGTGCGACTGGAATTCGACGACGATGACGCGGGACTTGTCGACCGCGTAAGCCGTGAAGCGCTCATTATACGCATCGAGCACGCGCTCTTCCGGCGTCAGAGAGAGCGGGTCGCGCCCGATGCCGAACAGCGCCAGCACCGATTTCAGCGACGAAGACCCATTGCGCACCGGATCGAATTCCGGGAGTGCGGCGAGATTGTTCTTCTTGATGATCTCGCGGGCCAGATCGCGCGACTGCAACAGCTGGACCTGGCTGGTCACGGCTTCGGCGTCGAGCGAGGTACGCTCCTCGCTGCGTTCGCCGTTCGGCCGAAGGAAAATGTTCTCACGCCCGTCGACCAGGATGCGGGCTTCGGATTTGTATCGCGGGGTGATCATATTGACCGCGGTGATCGACAAGGCCGCCGCCAGCAACGTCGGGAGGATAATCCAGCCCCGCTTCCGCTTCAGCGTCTGACCGAGCGCATGCAGGTCGAGATCGCCGGTTTCGGACGACGCGACCGGGCCGGCGATCGCCGGCGCGGGCTTCGGGATCGCCCGTTGCACCGCCGCCTTGTCATTGCCGGCACGCCAGAACGCTAAACGCATCGCACACTCCCGCGGACGCAACTGCTGTACTTCAACGCCGCCGATTACACTCCATTAAGGTTGCTGCTGGGTTAATTCGCCCGTCAGCAGGCCCGAAAGGGCTGGCCGCGCGCATCCGATCATGTTTTGTTAACCATGGACGCCCTTAATCGGGCAGATAGTTTTGTCAGGATTCTCGTGATGCGAGGCGCGCTCGCCCCAATCCCATGTTCGGTCGAATGCCCGGTTGCCGCGCCCGCTCTCGCGGGCCGCATGGAACGCTGGCTCTGATCATGCCTGTTGTCGAAGGCCAGCCGCTTCGTATCCTGCACGCAACGCGCGCTCCGGTCGGCGGAATCTTTCGCCATATCCTCGATCTGGCCAACGGCCAGGCTGAACGCGGCCATCATGTCGGCATTATCGCCGACAGCCTCACCGGCGGCGAACGCGCCGAGCAGGCGTTCGCCGAAATCACCCCTCGCCTCAAGCTTGGCGTCTACCGCGTCGCCATTCGTCGCGAACCGCTCCCGACCGATCTTTTGGTATGGTCGCGTTTCAGGCGCATGATCGGCGAATTGAAGCCGGACGTCCTGCATGGTCACGGCGCCAAGGCCGGTGCCTTCCTTCGGCTGAACAAGGCCTCGAACGACACGATCAGGGCCTACACGCCGCATGGCGGCTCGCTGCACTATCCGCTGTCGACGCTGAAGGGATACCTTTACGCCCGCGTCGAGCGCGCGCTGATGGACAAGACCGACCTGTTCCTGTTCGAGAGCGCGTTTGCGCGCGACACCTACCAGCGCACGATCGGTATCCCCAAAGGACTGGTGCGCTGCGTGTTCAACGGCGTCACCGCCAACGAGTTCGATCCGGTCGTGAAGGCCGAGGACGCCACCGACGTGGTCTATGTCGGCGAGTTCCGGCACATCAAGGGCGCCGACCTCTTGATCGACGCGGTGGCACGGCTACGCGCCGACGGCCGGCCGGTGACGCTGACACTCGCCGGCGACGGCGAGGAAACCGCAAACCTGAAGGCGCAGGTCGAGCGGCTCGGCCTCGGCGAAGCCGTCCGGTTCATCGGTCACGTCAAGGCACGCTACGGCTTTTCCAAGGGCTCGCTGCTGGTGGTTCCCTCCCGCGGCGATTCCATGCCCTATGTGGTGATCGAGGCCGCGGCCGCGGGCATTCCGATGGTCGCCGCCAATGTCGGCGGCATCCCCGAGATCTTCGGTCCCGACCATACCGACGCGTTGTTTGCGCCCAGCCTGGCGTCGGCGATGGCGGACGCCATCGAGGGTGCGCTCGACGACCCCGACGCCGCACAGGAACGCGCCAGATTGCTGCGCGAGCGAATCTTCGTCCATTTCTCGCAGAAGGCGATGGTCGAGGGCGTCCTGGCCGGCTACCGCGACGCGTTTGCAAATCGTTAACCGTTCTTTACCAACGTAACTGTTTCTTCCGATTTGTGCCGTAATTCCTGATGTGGGGAATTCCGCAGCGGCAGGCGCGTTCCTATCTGCCTGCGCAAGAACGGACGTGGACAAGTGGAACCGATCAACGCTCGCTCGATGTTAAACGCCGCCGCGACCGCCGCGATGGACGGTACCGCCGATCGACCGCCGGTCGAACGACGCCGCAGGCTCACGACCGCAGCACTTGCCGTAGCCAATCAGAAAGTCGGCCGCGCCTATTCGCCGATCGTGATCGCCGGCGCGGTTCGCCTCGTCGATTTCGTCATGCTGAGCCTGATCGGCATCGCGCTCTATTTCGGCTATGTCGTCCGCCTCGGCGGCTTCCACTGGGAATATGCCGCCGCCATCGTCGCCATGACGGCGAGCGCTGTGATTTGCTTCCAGGCCGCCGACATCTACGAAATCGATGTATTCCGCGGCCAGTTCCGGCAGATGACCCGGATGATTTCATCCTGGGCGTTCGTGTTCCTGCTGTTCATCGGCGCCTCCTTCCTGGTCAAGCTCGGCAGCGAGATTTCGCGGCTTTGGCTGACGTCGTTCTTCTTTGTCGGTCTCGCCGCCCTGGTAACCGAGCGCGTGATACTGCGCTCGCTGGTGCGCAACTGGGGCCGCCAGGGCCGGCTCGATCGCCGCACCATCGTGGTGGGCGCGGACGACAATGGCGAGAAGCTGGTCGAGGCGCTCAAGGCCCAGGAAGATTCCGACATCCACATGCTCGGCGTGTTCGACGACCGCAACGATGACCGCGCGATGGATACCTGTGGCGGCAGCCCGAAGCTCGGCAAGGTCGACGATATCGTCGAGTTCGCCCGCCGTACCCGCGTCGATCTGGTGCTGTTCGCGCTGCCGATCTCGGCGGAGACGCGGATTCTGGAGATGCTGAAGAAGTTGTGGGTGCTTCCGGTCGACATCCGCCTCTCGGCCCATACCAACAAGCTGCGCTTCCGTCCCCGCTCCTATTCCTATCTCGGCGAGGTGCCTACGCTCGACGTGTTCGAGGCGCCTATTACCGATTGGGACCTGGTGATGAAGTGGCTGTTCGACCACGTCGTCGGCTTTCTGATCCTGCTCGCGGCACTTCCTGTCATGGGACTGGTCGCACTCGCGATCAAGCTCGACAGCCCGGGTCCGGTGCTGTTCCGCCAGAAGCGGTTCGGTTTCAATAACGAACGCATCGACGTTTTCAAGTTCCGCTCGCTCTATCATCATCAGGCCGACCCGACCGCAGCCAAGGTCGTGACCAAGAACGATCCCCGCGTCACCCGCGTCGGCCGTTTCATCCGCAAGTCGAGCCTCGACGAACTGCCGCAGCTGTTCAACGTCGTGTTCAAGAGCAACCTCTCGCTGGTCGGCCCCCGGCCGCACGCCGTGCAGGGCAAATTGCAGAGCCGGCTGTTCGACGAGGCCGTCGACGGCTACTTCGCGCGCCACCGCGTCAAGCCCGGCATCACCGGCTGGGCCCAGATCAACGGCTGGCGCGGCGAGGTCGATACCGACGAGAAGATCCAGAAGCGGGTCGAATTCGATCTCTATTACATCGAGAACTGGTCGGTGCTGTTCGACCTGTTCATCCTGCTCAAGACGCCGTTGGCGCTGATGACCAAGAACGAGAACGCGTACTGATTTTGAGGGACATCCACCGTCATTGCGAGCGAAGCGAAGCAATCCATCTCGCCGCGTAGAGAAAGACTGGATTGCTTCGTCGCTTCGCTCCTCGCAATGACAGCGGTTGCAGTTTGTAGTGTTGCTTAGCGTGAGTATCTGATGGCGTATGCGGCGACAGCCGGCGGCTCCCTATCGTTGACGACGGCGGCGCCCGGCGTGCTGGCGCTTCAGCGCGCAATGGTGTGGCTGGTAGGCGCGTCCTGCGCCATCGTCTTCATCGAGCCGAGCCCCTATGAACTGTCCACGCTCGGCGCGTCGCTGATCTTCTTTGCGACGGGCTTGCGAATGCGGCTGGTATTCGTGCCGCTGCTGCTGGCGCTGTTCCTGCTCAATGTAGGCTACACCATCGGCGCCATTCCTGTTCTGGACAAAAGCGAGGTCGCCAACTGGATTGCGACGTCGTGGTACATGGCCGTCACCGTGATCTTCTTCGCGATGGTGCTTTCCGAGGATACCGAAGCCCGGCTCGATATGCTTCGGCGTGGCGTGGTGGTGAGTGCGATGATTGCGGCGCTGGCGGCTCTCGGCGGCTATTTCAACCTGGTTCCCGGCGGCCATGATTTGCTGACGCTCTACGATCGCGCGCGCGGCACCTTCAAGGACCCGAACGTGTTCGGTGCGTTCCTGATCCTGCCGGCGCTGTTCTGCCTGCAAAGCATCGTCTCCGACAAGTTCGGAAAATCGTTCCGCAACACCATCGCCTTCGGCATCATGTCGCTGGCCATCCTGCTGGCGTTTTCGCGCGCGGCCTGGGGCGGGCTGGTCCTCACCTCATTCTTCATGCTGGCGCTGATGGTGGTGACCAGCCGCTCGCAGGCGCAGCGCTCGCGGATCATCGTGATGGCGCTGGTTGCCGTGATCCTGGCGGCCGCGCTGGTCGCGGTGCTGCTGTCGTTCGACTCGATCGCGGACATGTTCAAGCAGCGCGCCAGCTTCGACCAGAGTTATGACGAGGGCCGGTTCGGCCGGTTCGGCCGCCATATCCTCGGCGCCGGCATGGCGCTCGACCTGCCGTTCGGCATCGGGCCGCTCCAGTTTCGCAATTACTTTCCCGAAGACACCCACAATTCCTATCTCAACGCCTTCATGTCGGGCGGCTGGATCTCCGGCATCTGCTATCCGGCGCTGGTGTTCGTCACGGCACTGACGGGCTTCCGCTACATCGCCGTCCGCACGCCCTGGCAGCGGACTTATCTGGCGATCTTCTCGGCCTATCTCGGCACGGTCGGCGAGAGCTTCATCATCGATACCGACCACTGGCGGCATTTCTGGATGATGCTGGGCGCGATGTGGGGCATGTACGTCGCCACCGAGCGCTGGAAGGCCGCCAATGCCGTTTCTGCGGCGCCAGCGGGTGCCTCCTAGATCTGCTTCTCGACGGCGAACGTCAGGCCGGCATGGTCGACCAGCCGCTTGATGAGCTTGTGGCCCATCGCGGCGCCCGGCGTCCAGATGCCGGCGGGCACGTCTGGCGTGTCGCGCAGCAGGCAGATCGCGCATTCCGAAATCATCTTCGAGGTCGAGCCATAGCCGGGATCGCGATCGCCCTTCACGGCGGCGCGCACCTGGCGGCCATCGAGCGCGATCGCAACATACAGGAGATCATAACCGCCGTTCTCCCGCTCCTCCTTCGATGGCCCCTCGCCGGGCTTAGGTGCGGCGGGACCGGTCTTTCCGGCATTGACGGCCATCACCAGCTTGGCATTGGCCTCACCTTTTTCGCCGGGACCGGTCAGGACCATTTCGTCGTAGACGAAGTCCCTGCCGTACGGAAAGCCCATCAGCATGTTGGAGCGGTGCACGTTGCGGGTGTTGATCAGCGCCATCATGAACGGCGCGGCCCACGAGTGCAGGTCTTCCTCCAGGAAAGGCTTGCTGCCCAGGGGCTGTTTCGGGCCTTCAAATCCCGGCGTCAGCGCGAACGGACTCTTCAGCAGAGCGACCAGGCTGAGGTCCTTGGCGACGGCGTCAAACGTCGCCTTGGCACTCGCCGCCGTGCCGCCGGACAGGGTGCCGCGCATATCGCGCACGCGGCCCTTGACACGCACAGCCGGTGCACCGAACACCCGCTTTGCCTCCTCCTGCACGAACAAGGCGCCAAGCTCGAACGGGACCGAGTCGAAGCCGCAGGAGAACACGATGCGCGCGCCGCTGGCCTTGGCCGCGGCTTCATGCTTGTCGATCATCTGCCGCATCCACAGCGGCTCGCCGCAGAGATCGAAATAATCGACGCCGGCCTCGACGCAAGCCGCCAGCACATCATTGCCGTAGAACTGATACGGACCGACAGTGGTAATGACGGCCTTAGCCTGAGCCACCATCGCCTTCAGCGACGCCGGATCGCTGGCGTCGGCCACGATCAGCGGCGTATCGACCGGCGCGCCGATCGCATCGCGGACGGTCGCGAGCTTCTCCTTGCTGCGTCCGGCCATCGCCCATTTCAAGCCGGCATCGCCCTTGTACTGCGCGGCGAGATACTCGGCGACGAGTTGGCCGGTGAAGCCGGTGGCGCCATAGACGACGATGTCGAATTTCGACGAAGACATAGGGAGGATTCCTTTTGGACCTAGTTCGTCATTGCGAGCGTAAGCGAAGTAATCCATCTCGCAGCGTCAAGAAGACTGGATTGCTTCGTCGCTTCGCTCCTCGCAATGACGGATGACGTTACTTTTTCGCGTAGGAAACACCCATCCCGGCGCGCACGTCGGCCTGGATGCCATAGGGCGCGATCGGATAGCGCAGGCCGTTCTTGGCGAGCTGCTTCATGCCAGCGATGGCCTTGTTGAGGTGTGAAGGCGACAGCGCCATCAGCATCTCCTCATCGGGCACGCCGCCGTAGCGGCGCTCGGCGAAGCACGGCAGCGACAGGCTGGGCTCGCCGGTTTTCAGCGCCCTGCCCCACGAATCCGCGCACGCGGTCTCGCCGACCACGCCCCATTCGAACTTCTTGTAGCCGGTATATTGCAGGCCGTTGATCAGGATGATCATCTGGCCGGGCGTGGCATACACCAGACAGATATCCGGCGGATCGAGCCGGCCGCTGGTCAGCGGGCTTACCGCCATCGCCTGATACTGGCCGTAAGGCACGACGTCGAGCGCCTCCTGGCGCTTGCGCGCGTCCTCGGCGGTGCCGTGCCAGACGCCGACGTAGTTCGTTCCCGCGAGCCACTTGTCGTCCTGCGGCGCGAGGCCAATCACGGCGCGGCACTGCGCGCCGACCAGATCCTCGCCGGTAATGCCGACGGTCCAGCCGAGCCGGGAGGCCATGCTGACGATCTGGTCGGTGGTATGGACCGCCGACGGCCGCCGGATCTTTGGAATCGCTGTCATCTCCTCGACGGTGGCGAACATCTTGATGCCGATCACGGTCGTCTTCAGCCGAAGCAGGCTGTTCAGATCTGCGACCATGCCGGCCAAATCCAGCGCTTCCGGCAGCGTTTGCTGTTGCATGGCGTAAACTCCCAAATCGGCGCTGAACGCGCGCTTGTCGCTGACATGACACCTGCTTTTAGTTCGGGGATGGCCCCGGAAGCAAATCGTCAATCTTGCCGGTGGCCCGGTAGGCGATCAGGCCCATCCATTCCCGCGTTCCGGCGTCCGTCCGCCACAATCCTTCGAGCGCCAGGTTCGTAAACGCGAACAGGCTGTCACGCCCGCCGACCCGCCAGTCGACCGGATAGGCCTCCACCGGAAATCCCGCCTTCCGGAACAGGCCGACCGATCGCGGCATATGGAACGCCGATGTCACCAGCAGCCAGCGCTCGCCGGGCCTGGGCCCGACCAACGCTTTGGAGAACTCGGCATTTTCCAGCGTGTTGCGCGAGCGTCTTTCCATGGTCAGCCGCGACTTGGCGATGCCGAGACCCTCGAACACCTCGCCGGCGAAATCGGCTTCCCTGGCGTCATTCGAAAGCAGATTTGCGCTGCCGCCCGAGAACACGACACGTGCAGTCGGATAGCGGCGCGCCAGAATCGCTGCGGCTATGATGCGGTCGGGCGCGTTGCG
Source organism: Xanthobacteraceae bacterium (assembly GCA_019748335.1). Lineage (GTDB taxonomy): Bacteria > Pseudomonadota > Alphaproteobacteria > Rhizobiales > Xanthobacteraceae > Bradyrhizobium. The sequence goes on along the minus strand of JAIEPP010000335.1, from coordinate 3,486 downwards.
TACAACCGGCGTGCCGTGGGCGGCGGAGAGATCGGCTTCGATCGATGCGCCGAGCACGATGATGCCGTCTGGCGCCCCGCGTGCCGGGTCCCATGCCGGAAAGCGCGCTTCGAGCGGATAGAGCAGCATGTTGCCGAGCGGCGACAGCCCACAAACCAGCAGCAGCAATGCCGACGTGATCGCCAGCTTGCGGCCGAGCCACGCAAAGCGCGTCAGCAGCAGAACGGCGCCGACCAAACCGAGGCCGATCATGAAATTCGTCGGCAACAGCAGGTAGCCGATCGTCTTGGAGAGCACAAAAAACAAGGGAAGCCTCTGACAATGTCTGGTACAGCGTCATACGACGTCATCGCAGCAATCCAAAGCCTTCTCATGACCCATCATCATCTGCATTCCAGTCCCGAAACCTGTCACTGGGGTTTCTTTGAAGCGAAATTGAAGCCGGTCATGACCATCGCCAGCGGCGATGAAGTCACCGTCGACACCGTGACCGGCGGCCCCGACGTGGTGCCGGACCGCAGCAAGTTTCACGTTCCCCCGGAGCTCGCCGATATTCACGCCAAAAACGAGCGGATGGTGCCGGGCCATATCCTGACCGGCCCGATCGCCGTCGAAGGTGCTGCGCCCGGCGACGTGCTGGAGGTCGATATTCTCGACGTCCAGCTGCGGCAGGACTGGGGCTACAACCTGATCCGCCCGCTTGCAGGCACCCTGCCCGACGATTTCCACGAGACCCGCCTCTTGAACATTCCGCTCGACCGCGAACGGATGGTCGGCCGTATGCCATGGGGGCTCGATTTGCCGCTTAAGCCGTTCTTCGGCGTGATGGGCGTGTCGCCGCCGCCGGCCTGGGGCCGCATCACCTCGCTGATCCCGCGCGCGATGGGCGGCAATCTCGACAACAAGGAGCTCGGCGCCGGCGCCAAGCTGTATCTGCCGGTGTTCGTGCCGGGCGCGCTGTTTTCCTGCGGCGACGGCCATGGCGTGCAGGGCGACGGCGAAGTCTGCGTCACCGCGATCGAGACCGCGCTGCAGGGCCGTTTCCGGCTGACGCTGCGCAAGGACCTGCGGCTGGACTATCCCCGCGCCGAAACCGCGACGCATTACATGACGATGGCGATGGATCCCGATCTCGACCAATGCGTGGTGCGCGCGCTGCGCGACATGATCGTGCTGCTCGGCGAGAAGCGCAATCTGTCGCGCGAGGACGCCTACACACTCTGCAGCCTCGCCGCCGACCTGCGCGTGACCCAGACCGTCAACGGCTCCAAGGGCATTCACTGCATGATCGCGAAGAGCGTCGTGCACGGGTAGCGCGATCCGGCTTCCAGCTGCCGTCAGTCCGCCAGCAAGTTAACCAGGGAAACACACGCTCGGGGAAAAAATGGTGCGGCAAGAGCAAGTAGCGCTCCAGCCGTCACCAGCACCACCACCTGGACATAGCCAATTGGCAGCTTCTTTGGGTCGGGTAGTACAACGCTGATGCGATGAACTTTGAGAAGCTCGACGACCTTCTTGCGCGCCAGGTTTTCAAGCCGCATATTTTCGTTGATCCATACCCGCGCGTACAGGGCGAGTACAATCACCGCACCGCCCATCACAAGGTATTGGAGGGCGGAATAAAACACCTCGGACTTGGCTGGTGGTGCGCATACCTTTCCGGTCAAGGTTATCGCGCCCCCGATGACTGCTACGAGCAGCGTCGTGGTCCACGCAAAGATATGCCATTGCTTCTCGCGCCGATACATCAATTCAGCGCGCGCGACCTCCAGAACGTCATTGTCATTTTGTGCAATGTCAGCGACTTTCGGGGCGGGGTCCATGAGTTCTCACCGGAAATGCTGCATGTTTCTCAACCCAAGAATGAGAAATATTATAATGCAATTTATGACGCATCAAGGTCCGACACGTCGGATGAGCCAAAAGCGAGATATCCCGCAAGGCGAGCGGCGTTCTAGTTCTGCAAAAAGCTGTCTTCGCGCGCCGCGATCGATACAATAAGCCCAACGAATAAGAAATCGGGGAAGAGACATGCTCAAGGACAGGCTATCGCCGGCCGACGAGGCGGCGCGCGAAAAGGAGATGCGGGAGCAGCTGACGACCTCCCCGCGGATTCTCGATCTGGTCGCGCGCGGGCCGCTGGCCGATCCCGGCGCGGACGCCGTGGTCTACCTGCGCAGCCCGCTCGATCCCACCCCCGTCACCGTCTCCAACGATCAGTTGATGGGCTGCGTCAAGGCGGCCGAAAACTTCTTCCGCGCGCAGGGCATCGGCAAGGACGATGCGGTCGCGATCCTGCTGCCGATCTGCCCGGCCGCGATTGCCGCGATCTGGGGTGCCGCGGCCTGCGGCATCGCCGAACCGCTCAATCTGCTGTTCACGCGCGAGGCGATCGTCGCCCAGCTCAATGCCGTGAAGGCAAAACTGCTGCTGGCGCCACCACCGGGCATGCCGGGCGGGCTCTACGAGAAGATCGATGGCCTGCAACGGGACGTCCCTTCGCTCAAACGGATCGTGATCGTGCCGCTCGACGGCACCATTGCTTTCGACGGCGAAGTCCTGAAGCCGGATCCCGCGTGGCGCGGCGACTACGGCAACTGCACCGATACGTCGGAGGCCGATCGTGTGGCTGTGATGCTGCCGACCGGCGGCACCACCGGGCATCCCAAGGTGGCACGCCTCACCAACCGTGCGATGGTCGCCTCGTGCGTCTCCTCGCGCATGGCGCTGGATTACCGCAAGGGCGACCGCGGCATGATCTCGCTGCCGCTGTTCCATGTCGGCGGTCTCTTTGTCGGCGTCGGCGCCTCGATGTCGGCCGGCTCCACCATCGTCATTCCCGGCCCCGCCGGCGCGCGTGATCCGGCGCTGGTCACGAATTTCTGGCGGATCATCGAAAAATATCGCCTGACCCACGCCGGCAACGTGCCGACCACGCTGGGGGCGCTGGCCGATATCCCGGTTGATGGTTGCGACATATCGAGCCTGCGCGTGACCCCGACTGGCGCCTCGATCTGCCCGCCGGAAATCGAGCGGCGCTACCTCGCGACCTGGGGCGGCCCCTGCGTGCAGCAGGTCTACGGAATGACTGAACTGTCGGGCGCGATCACGCACGATTTTGCGGGCCTGAAACCGCGGCCGGAAAGCGTCGGCACCAAAAATCCGATGGTCGAGCTCGCGATCCTGGCCGCTGGCCAGTTGCATACCGGCCCGTGGCCGTCGCCGGTCGGCGAGTTGCTGACCAGAGGACCGCAGGTGTTCCCGGGCTATGTCGACAAGAAACAAACCGAAGACGCCTTCCACGAGGGCTGGCTGCGCACCGGCGATATCTGCCGCATCGACGCCGACGGTTTTGTCTACATCATGGGCCGCGCCAAGGACGTGATCATCCGCGGCGGCCACAATATCGACCCGCGTTCGATCGAGGACGCCGCCCTCGGCTTTCCCGGCGTTGCGCTGGCCGCCGCCGTCGGTCGCCCCGACGCC